>JALYZB010000448.1 GCA_030945945.1 Actinomycetota bacterium
CGTTGTGGTGGGTGGTGCCGGTGCTCGTCCACGTCCACTACGGGATCAACTTCCTGCAGTACACCGAGCAGCCGGCCACGATCTGGGGGACCAACAGCCTCACCGAGTCGCTGCGGCTGATGGGCTATTGGACCTCCTATCTCGGAGTCGGGTTCGGGATCAACCGGCCCTTCTCGACCGACGCCTCGACGCTGCTCTTCAACCCCTTCGTGGTCACCGCCTCGCTGCTGCTCCCGGCCCTCGCCGTCGCCGGCTTCGTCCGCGCCCGGCGGATCAGCTACGCGCCGCTGCTGGCGCTGCTGGTGGTCGTCGGGGTGACGATCGAGACCGCGGGCTTCCCCGACGGCACCCCGGTCCGCGGGACGATGGTGTGGATCTATGAGCACATCTTCGTGCTCAGTTTCATGCGCACGACCAACAAGGCGGCGCCGCTGGTCGCGGTCGGGGTCGCGGGGTTGCTCGGACTCGGCGCACGCGAGCTGATCATCCGCGCGCGGCGTGCGCGTCGGGTGCACCTGCGCCGCACCGGCCCGGGGGCGGTCGCGATCGCGCTGACCGGGCTGATCGTGCTCGCCGCGCTGCCACTGATCCGCGGCAAGGCGATCGACACCCAGCTGTCGTTCCAGCGCATTCCGTCGGCGTGGTCACAGGCCGCGCAGGGTCTGAACCGCACCCTGCCGGCCAACACGCGGGCGATGGTCCTGCCCGGCCAGATCTTCGCCTATTACAACTGGGGCGGCACGCTGGACGCGATCCTTCCCCGTCTCACCACGCGTCCGGTGGCGGTGCGCTACGAGACTCCATACTCAGACCTGCACGCCGACGATCTGCTCGCCACCGTCGACGATCTCGTGCAGGAGAACCGGTTGCTGCCCGGCGAGCTGACACCGCTGCTGCGCTTGATGGGGGTGGGGGCGGTGATCACCGGCGCCGACGACGACATCAGCCGCAGCGGCGCCCTGGCTCCTGCGGCCGCCGCGGGCGTGCTCACGCACCAGGGTTTCGACACTCCGGCCCACAGCTACGGGCCGGTCGCAAGCTACGCCCCGGCCGCCGGGAACCTCGGCGGCGCCACACGCCTGCCCGAGGTCCGGCGCTACGAGGTGCCCGGGAGTCGTGGGATCGTGCACGTCGACCCGGTTGGTCCGGCCACCGTGGTCGACGGAAGCGCTCAGTCGCTGGCGGATCTCGCCGCTTTCGGTTCGCTGCCATCCACCGCCCCGGTTCTCTACGCCGGGGACCAGTCGCCGTCTCAGCTGCGAGCGCTCGCCGCCGCCGGCGCCGATCTCGTGGTCGGGGACTCCAACCGCCGGCAGGCCTACGTGCCCGAGACCACGCAGCAGAACCGGGGCTCGGTGCTCGCCGCCGACGCCGTGTTCCCCGTCGGGGAGGCGACTCTGAACCCCTTCGCCACGGCCGGCACGGCCGGTCAGACGGTCAGTGCGCTGCAGGGCGCCCGTTATGTCAGGTCCCCCAGCCAGTCCGGGGGGCTGCAGTTCCCCGAGGACGGCCCGTTCGCCGCCTTTGACGGCAAGCTGAGCACCGCGTGGATCGCGGACCGCAACGCGCCGGTCACCGACCGCTGGGTCCAGGTCGGCTTCAACGCCCCGCGCAACGTGCCCTACGTGGATGTAGTCCCCTTCAACGACGCCCACGGCACCGTAACCCAGGTCAGCGTCAACGGGATCCCCCATGCCGTCGGCCCGGGTCGCACCCGCGTCGCGGTCAACCTCCACGCCGTCAGCGCCGTCCGGGTCACCGTGACCGGCCTGATCAAGCCGCGGACGGGGAATGCGGGGGCCGGCGGCTTTCGCGAGATCGCCATTCCCGGCCTGCACCTGAGCCAGTACCTGCGCGCGCCGATCGTGATCGGCCGCGATCTCGCCGGCACCGATCTCAGTCACGACAGCCTCAGCTACCTGTTCGCCCGTCAGACCGGGGATGACCCGTTCCGGCGCAGCCCCTACGGTGCCACCACGCTGCTCGACGACCCGCGGGTCCGCGGCGACGCCGAGACCCAGCTGCAGCGGATCGTGTTCGCCCCCGCCGCGCGCTCCTACCGGGTCGCGGCCTGGGTCTCGCCGGCGGTGGCCGCCCCGGACTCGGCTCTGGACCGTCTGGCCGGCTACCGGGGCCCGGTCCGCTATGACTCCTCCAGCCGCTACCAGGACCGCCCCGCCTACCGCGCCTCGAGCGCGTTTGCGCCGGGGACCTCGGGGCCCCGTCCGGGCTGGATCAGCGTCTGGCAGCCCGGTCAGGCCCCGTCGCCGTGGATCAGCTTCAGCGCGCCGCGGGCGCTGAGCGTCTCCGATCTGCGGATTTCCTCCTCCTCGGCGGCGGTGCGACGGCCGACGAAGGTGCAGCTCAGCTGGCGCACGGGTCACACCGGCGCCCTGCCGGTGGCGGCCGACGGCACGATCAGCCTGGGTCAGACGGTGCGCACCGGCGCCCTGAAGCTGACCGTGCTCGCGGCCGCGTTCGCCCCTGGGACCACGGCCGCCCAGGGTCAGACCCACGCGGTCGGGATCGGCGCGATCACCGTCCCCGGTCTGGCCCCCGCGCGCGTGCCCCAGAGCGGTCCGCTGGTGGCGCCCTGCGGGGCGGTCGCGATCGCGATCGACGGACGCCGCATGCCGATGGCCCTGATCGGGACCGTCAGCGAGCTTGACGCCGGCCAGCCGCTGTCCGCTCGGGCGGGCGCTGTCGCACGGGCCGGCGCGACGCCGGGCGTCCCGATACGCGCCGGCGTCGCACACATCAGCTCGCTGCCGGGCCTGTTCAGCGTCGACACCCTGCGCCTGCGCTCACCGGCTCCGCGACCGGTCGCGGCTCGGGCCTCGGGCGGGACGGTGCTCTCCAGCGGTGAACTGTCACCCGGTGACGTCAGCGGGGTTCGCGTCGCCCTGCGCGGGCGCTCGTGGGTCGTGCTGGGCGAGAGCTGGGACCAGGGGTGGCGCGCGACCTGTGGCGGGCGCTCGCTCGGTTCGCCCCAGGTCATCGACGGGTACGCCAACGGCTGGCTCGCGCCCGCCGGCTGCCGGCAGGTCGCGTTCAGCTTCGCCCCCCAGTCCGGGATCAACAAGAGCTACCTCGTGTCTGCGGTGGCCGCCGCACTGATGCTCCTGCTGCTCGCGTTCGGCGCGATCCGCCGCCCCGCCGTCCGCACCGCCGCGCAGCCCGTGCCCCTTGACCCGACCGAAATCGACGCTGACGGCCGTGGCCGCCCGCTGCCCGTGGCGATCGCGCTCGGCGCCCTCGCCGCGCTGCCGCTCGGCTACCTGTTCGCCCTGCGGGCGGGGGCGGCGCTGTTCGTGCTGCTCACGCTCGTGCTGTGGCGGGGGGTGCGCAGCCGGACCCTGATCCTGATCGCGGCCGGGCTGCTGGGGATCGTGGTGCCCGCGATCTACCTGCTCGCCACCCCCGCGAACAAGGGTGGCTACAACTTCGCTTACAGCGTCCAGCTGATCTCGGCGCACTGGCTCGGCGTGACCGCGATCGTGCTGGTCGCGCTCGCGCTGGCCCGGGCGATCCTCGTGCGGGCCCGAAGCGCTCAGGGTTCGAGGAACGCGACCAGCACGCCTCGCGCCCGGTAGAGCAGGAAGTCATAGGGCGCCGACCAGACCTCGTCGGTCGCGACCTCACGCCAGTGCGGGCCCAGCCGCGACTGGCGCAGTGCGGCCGTGGCCTGCAGCGCGATCTCGCCGCTGCGCAGGGCGGCGTCGAACCACGAGTTGTAGCCCATCGGAACGGTGAGGACGAGCCGGCCGCCGGGGGCCAGACGTGCCCTCAAGGCCGCCACCGCCTCGGCGGCCTTACCCGGCGCGCGCGGCGCCTCGTCCCAGCCGACGTGCTCGAGCGTCGAGATCGCCACGATCAGATCAAATTCACCCAACCGGGCGAGGTCGAGCACGTCGAGGTTCTGCACCCCGGGTGCCTGCTCGTACTTGTCCACGACGACATGGGCGATCGGCCCGTAGTGGCCGAGCACGTGCCCGACCTCGAGGATCCGCTGCCCCGCGTGCGCGGCGACGATCCGCTGCATGACCGGAACCTCCACGGCCCGCTCGGTCATCCACGGCTGCTTGTAGGCGCGGTGGAGATAGCCGTGGCGGTGGCCCTGGAAGTCAAAGCGCCCGTGGTGCCCGCGCGGCACCCAGGGCAGCCCGGCGGTCACCCCGGTCGCCCAACGGGCGAGATCGCCGATCACCGGCCGGGCGCCCCGCTGGGTGACCGCCTCCCGGGCGCGTTGACCCAGCCCGAGCGGTGTGTATCCGCTTTCGCTCACGCGGCCACACGGCGCCGGCGCATGGCCACCCCGGTCGCGACCGCGCCGAGCACGCCGAGCCCGCACAACCCGCTGATGACCAGACCGATCGTCCAGCTGGCCGGCTGATAGGAGAACACGACGGTGTGCTCGCCGGAATCCAGCGCGACCCCGCGCAGCAGGTAGTCGACGCGCCGGACCGGCACGCTGCGCCCGTCCACCGTCGCCGACCAGCCGGGATAGAAGTCATCGGTGAGCACGAGCAGGCTGCGCGCCGTCGCGTGGGCGTGGATCACCGCACGCTCGCCGCTGTAAGCGGTCAGGTGCGCGCTCGCGCCGGCCGGCGCGAGCGCCTGTGCCGCCTGGCTCAGGCCGCGTACCGATGACTCGGTGACCGCGACCCCGCGGCCGTCAAAGCCCGGCGCTGTAACGGCCGACAGCGCGGCCGCGTCACCGCTGACGGTGCGCTGGCGGTTGACCAGGAAGGCCCGCGGCAGGGCGTTGGCATTGCGGTACACGACCGCGTCGGGACCCTGGTAGGCCACGCGCAGACCCGGCCCGCGCAGCGGGTACTTGATCTGCTGCAGCGGCCCGATCATCAGGTCAGAGACGCTGAGCAGGCTGAGCGCCCGCAGCGCGGCCGGGGTGGCACCGGCGAACTCTTCGGGCTGGGTGAAGTCGCCCACCCCCGGCGCGACGTTGGCTCGCCACAGCGCGTCGAAGCGCTTCTCGACCGGAAAGTCGTAGCCGCGGGCGTCGTAGAGATGGAAGCTCATCGCCAGGTCGGGGGGCAGGGGTTGGCTGAGCTGCAGCGTGCTGACGCCGATAAACCGGTTGGGGCGCCGGCTCTGCAGATAGCGGATCGCGCCGGTCACCGGGGGGGAAGCGGTCCGAATCGGGATCGCCGGATTGAAGCCCATGTTGGCGCGGAACAGATCGACGGCGAGCAGCACCACGCAGGCGGCCACGAACACCGGCACCGGCAACGGGCGGCGGCCGCGCAACCGCAGAGCGAGCAGCACGAACCCGATCACCGCGAGCGGCAGCCAGATCTCCAGCGCGCTGTCGCGGACGATGGCCGCGCTGACTGACCCCTCGACGTTGACCCCGATCGCCGGCATCGGCGGGTGCGCAAAGCCCCAGGCGACTTTCAGGCCCGCCCCGAGTTGCCCGGCCGAGAGCGTGTGGGCGGCCAGCAGCCAGGCGACTGGGATGACCACGATCACCCCGGTGACGGCGAGTGCCGCGCGGCGCTCGCGGCGCGGCAGCGTGACGCGCTGACAGAGGTCATCCAGGCCCCAGCCGGCCAGCAGCGCCAGGGCCAGCGGCACGTAGATCAGCAGGCGCTCGTTGTGGGCGGCGTTGAACACCGGCAGCCGGCTGACGATCCCGAACACCGGTGGGACGCCGACCACCATGCAGACGCAGAACAGCGCGTACAGCACGATTCCGATCCGCTCGGCCGTGCGCCGCAGGATGAGCGCGGCCGACGCCAGCATCAGCGTGACCGCGCCCGCATACCAGCCGCGAACCTGCATGAAGGACTCGAGGTCGACCTGGGTCGGCCGTCCCCAGTAGTCGTGCAGGAAGAGCGCCCCGATGTACTTGCGCGGCCAGTATCCGGCCGCCGAGCCCGATCGGCGGCCCAGATCGCCGGAGTGCAGCACGAACTCGGCGAACGGTGCGAGCAGCAGCGCCGCCAGCCCGGCGCCGAGCAGCATCGCGGCCACGTAGGCCGCAACCGGGCGCCCGAGGGTGCGCACCCCCCGGCGCTCACGGCGAGCCGTCAGCAGCAGGCGAAACGCGAAGTAGACGGTGGCCGTGAACAGCAGGTGGAAGCTCGACTCGGGATGGCCGCCCAAAAACTGCAGCGCGACGACGACCACCAGGCCGGACACCACCAGCCGGTTGGGTCCACGCGCCAGCCGCTCGGTCAGCATCAAGGTCCACGGGATGAACGCGTAGACGCTGGTCAGCGGCCAGGCCAGCCAGACCACGTAGAACGTCCCGTAGGCGAACACGACGCCGCTCAGCAGCGCGCCCCCGAAGCGCAGGCCCAGCGCCCGCGCGAACGCGAACATGCCCAGCGCACCGATGAACAGCTTCAGCATCGCCGCCACCGCGAGCGATTTCCAGAACGGCAGGACATAGGACGGCGCCGTGAAGGGCGAGAACACGGCGGACTGCCCGTTGGCCAGCAGGGGGCGCCCGGCCCCCAGGAACGGGTTCCACAGCGGGATGCCCGGCAGCTGCGAGCGCGTGTACTGAAACATCGGCTGAAACACGTTCGATGCGTCGGCGAGCTCGAAATTCGTGCCCAGGCCGGGGACCGACACGGGCTTGGAGCTCTGCCAGGGCACGGAGCTGAGCAGCCCGTCAGAGCTGGACAGGGTGCGACCCGGGACCAGGCCCTGGCCGACCATGAGCACCGACAGCACGGCGTAGATCAGCGCCGCGGTGAGGACCGGGTGGCGGCGGATGAGGCCTCCGGTACGGGTCAGGGCGGAGGCCGAGAGGCCGCGAGATGAGGTGACCGCGGCCGACGTCGGGGCGCTTCGCACCGGCGGATGGTATCCGCACCCGGTCAGCTAGCCTCGCCCGGATGGAAACTGGCCTTCAGGTGCCGTCAGATCCCGCTGGCGTTGCGGTTGCGGCGTCGCGCAACGGCGCAACGGCTCCCGGCGCCGACGGCCCGCGGCTGCGGATCCTCGTCCTCGCCGACCGGGACTGGACTCATCCGCAGGGCGGCGGCACCGGGGTCAATGTCTATGAGAACGTGATCCGCTGGGCTCGGGCCGGTCATCAGGTGACGCTGCTCGCCGGCGACTATCCGGGCGCCCAGCCCGTCGAGCAGATCGCGCCCAACCTCGTGGTGCACCGCGCGGGCGGCCGGGGCTCGGTCTTCCCGCGGTCGGCCTGGAAGGTGATGCGCGGACTCGGCGCCGACGCCGATGTCGTCTTCGAAGTGATCAACGGGATCACCTTCCTGACCCCGCTGTGGCTGCGCACCCCCCGTGTGGCGCTGGTCAACCATCCCCACCGCGCCCTGTTCGTCGGCGAGTTCGGGCGCTGGCTGGGGCTGATGCTCTCGCTCATGCTCGAGGAGCTGCCCTTACGCCTGCTCTACCGCCGCACGCCGTTTCTCACCATCTCCGGGACGGCTCGCGATGAGCTGGTGACGATCGACGGGATCCCGGCGGAGAACATCACGATCGCCTACTGCGGGGTCGAGCCGGGCCTGTACGGACCGGGCGAGAAGGCGCCTGACCCCCGGATCCTCTACGTCGGGCGACTGAAGGCCTACAAGCGGATCGAGGTTCTGCTCGACATGCTCACCGAGCTCCCTGGGGTCACGCTCGACATCGCCGGGCACGGCGATCACGGCGAGACCCTCGACGACGCGATCTCGCGGCGGGGTCTGACCGGCCGGGTGCGGGTGCACGGCTTCGTGGACGAACAGCGCAAGGCCGATCTCTACCGGGAGGCGTGGCTGCACGTGACCGCGTCGGCTTCGGAGGGCTGGTCGCTGACCGTGATGGAGGCTGCGCTGTGCGGCACCCCGAGCGCTGCGGTGGCGGTCGGCGGGCTGCGGGAATCGATCGTCACCGGTCAGACCGGCCTGCTCGCCGGGCGCCCCGAGGATCTGCGCGTATGCGTTCAGGCTCTCCTGGAGGACGATGACCTGCGCGAGCGGATGAGCGTTGCCGCGCTGGAGCGCGCGCAGACCTTCACCTGGGACC
>JALYZB010000457.1 GCA_030945945.1 Actinomycetota bacterium
GCGTCGTTGGCCGGAGCGGGCCACAGCAGCGCGATCGCCATCATCGAGGCGCCGCCGGCCAGGCCCCAGCCGGCCAGCCGATCCGGGATCGAGGCCGGGGCCCCGGGCAGCGACACGGGGAGCACGAAGGCGAGCAGCAGCGACGTCGTGGCGCCGGCCAGCACCGAGCTGACCACTCCGGAGAAGAGGATGACGAACGCGACGACCGCGGTGACCGCCGCCGCCAGGACGGCCGATCGCGAGGCGAGGGTCGCCACCGTGATCAGAGCTCCACAGGCGAGCACAAGGGCGGCCTGGGCCTGAAGGCGGTCGCGCATCGGCCCCGAGAAGTCGACCAGCAGCATCATCGCAAAGCACCCGAAGGCCGAAAAGGTCGCCGTCACCGGGTTGCCGATCAACCTGGCGGTGATCACCAGCACGATCGGCATCACGATCGCGGTCCGGGTGGCGCGGCGGACGGCGAGCAGGCCGCGGTCGTGGGTCTGCAGCCAGGTCAGAGCCGATCGTCCCGGCCGTGCGCGCCGATGTCCGGGGGCAGGCAGAGCACGGGCCGCGCTGGCCACGGCGGTCAGTCCCCCGCGCGGGGCGCGCTCACTCGGCCTGCGGCCGAGCCGGCAAGCGTGTCGTAGACACCAACCGTCTGGCGGGCGACCTCGCGCCAGTCAAAGCGCAGCACGTGCTCGCGCGCTTCGGCAACGAGCTGCGCGCGCTCGTGGTCATCGGTCAGCACGCGCTCGAGAATCGACTGCAGCGCCGCCGAGTCGCGCGACGGGAAACGGAGGCCGACGGTCCCGTCACCGGGCACGACCTCGCGCAAGCCGCCGGTGTCGGCGACCACACACAGACAGCCCGAGGCCATCGCTTCCAACGCCACGATCCCGAACGGCTCGTAGATCGACGGCACGATGCAGAGGTCGGCGATCCGGTACAGGGAATGCAGCATGTCGTCACCGACCCAGCCCAGGAACGTGCCCGCGCGGGTCAGGCCCAGGCGCCATGCCTGACGGCGCAGCTCGGCCTCGGCAGTGCCGGTCCCGGCGACCATGAAGCGGACCTTACCCCGGCCCTTGACCATCGGGGCGAGGGCATCAAGCGCGAGGTGAAAGCCCTTCTCGTAGACCAGTCGGCCGACCAGCAGCACGAGCCGCTCGTCAGGCTGCGCGTAGCGGGCGCGCAGGCCGGCGAGATCGTCAGCCACCGGCTCGAGATCGCGCGGGTCGATCCCGTTCTGCATCGCGGTGATCTTGGCCGCCCGGATCCCGAACACCTGCGACACATGGCTGCGCATGTAGCGCGAGCAGGTGATCACGTGATCGGCGCGGCGGACCATGTCGCGCTCGGCGGCGTGGATGTGGGACTGAGGATGATTCTGCACCCAGCCCTGGTGGCGGCCGTATTCCGTCGCGTGCACCGTGGTCAGCCACGGCAGGCCGCCCCGGCGGGCGAGCTTCTCCGCGGCGCCGGCGACCAGCCAGTCGTGGGAGTGGATGAGGTCGAAGGCGATCTCATCAGCGATCTGCTCGCCCAGCTGCAGCATGTCCTCGTTCATCGTCTGCACCCAGCGCACGAACGCCTGAACGTCCGTCGGAAACGGCGGCTCGGCGAGCCGGTGCACGATTACCCCGTGGCGATCCTCGACCGGGGCGAGCGAGCCACCGCCCCGCGTGAGCACATGGACCTCCACGCCCTCGTCCACGATGTTCTCCGACAGCTTGCGGACGTGGCGGGCGAGCCCACCCTCGATGATGGGCGGGTACTCCCAGGAGATGACCAGCACGCGCATGGGGCGCCCGGGACCCTATCGGCAGGCGCCACTCAGACCCGCTCGAGCACGATCAGCCCGTGCTCGGCGATCAGCTCGCCCAGCGGGACGTGGTCGTCCAGCGTGAGCTCGCCGTCGCTCATCAGGTCGCGCCAGCGGCCCTCCGCGCCGTGCAACTCGGCGTCGATGCCGTGCGGACCGACGCCCACCGCGATCACCACGTCCTCGCCGCGGCGATAGGCGACCGCACCGTCTCCGGCCTGCAGGGCGGCGTACCCGCCCTCGGGCCCGAACGCCTGGGGGCGGCGGATGCGCAGCTGCAGCAGACGCCGGGTGAGCGCCAGCTTGATCGTCTCCCGGTCCGGCTCGGCCCCGCCGGAGAGCCGGGCCAGCAGCGCCTGGCGCCACTCCCAGTCCACGGGACGGCGGTTGTCCGGATCCACGAGTGCGTGAAAGGCCAGCTCATCTCCCTGATAGATGTCCGGGACGCCGGGCGCGGTGAGCTTGAGCGCCACCTGACCGAGCGCAATCCGGTCCCCGATCTCGGCCGCGCGCTCGACGAACGGCGCGAAGACGGACAGGAAGCCGGTGTGTGTGTAAAGGCCGGTCACGAACGCCATCACCCGCCGCTCCCAAGCTTCGTCGGGGGTGATCCAGTTGGAGTTGCGCTTGGCTTCGCGCAACGCCTTCTCCATGTACGCGGTCATCCGCTCGGCTTCGATCGGCCAGGCGCCGAGCAGGGTCTGGAAGATGAAGTAGCGCTCGACGTCATCCGGGGCGCCGCCGGCGACCAGCTCGTCGGTCAGCTCCAGCCACCGCCGGACCGCGACGGTCCACTCGGCGGGAATCCAGGTCAGGGCCGTGATCCGCGCGCGCACGTCGGCTGAGCGCTTGGTGTCGTGCGTGTTGCTGGTGAGCATCCCCGCGGGGAAGCGCTGCGCGCGTTCGCGGTTGACGCGGTGAAAGCCCTCGATCGAGACCCCGAAGCGGCCCGGGTCACCGCCGACCTCGCACAGGGCGGCGAGTCGCCCGTAGCGGTAGAACGCGGTGTCCTCGACCCCCTTGGCCACGACCGGCCCGGTGGTCTGCTGAAAGCGAGTGACGAACTCCGCGGACGCGGGGCGCTGCAGCAGCAGTGCGGAGGCGAGCTCGCCCGCCATCCCGGTCTCGTCGATCGCGCGGCGGTCGGCGTCGTCCACGGCGGGACCGCCCTCGCGGCCCGCCGCAATTACGTAGGTCCGGTAGATCGGGAAGTGCGCAACGGCGCGCACCAGCTCGGCGGGCTCGACCGGCTCGCCATACGCACGGGCGAGACGCTCCAGCTCGGGGGTGAACGTGGTTGCGGCCTGCTCGAACTTGGCCTGCAGCGCGATCTCCGAGAACCGGCGTGGATCGCCGGACACGTGCTCCCACAGGGCGGTGAACGCCGGCTGCGCCGCGGGGTCGACGAACAGCCCGATCGCGGCGTTGAGGAACTCGTAGCCGACCGTCCCGGTGACGGGCCAGTCGCGCAGCCGCTCGCCGGCGTCGAGGATCTTCTCGATCCACACCGTCGCCACCCCGGCGTCGTGCAGCCGGGTCAGGTAGCCGGCGGGGTCGGCCATACCGTCGGGGTGGTCGATGCGCAGCGCGTCGATCACGCCCTCACTGACCAGTTCGAGCACGAGCCGGTGGGTCGCGGCAAAGACGACCGGATCCTCCTGGCGCACGCCGGCGAGATCGTCGACATCGAAGAAGCGGCGATGGCGCCCGCTGATCGGGTCCAGATCGAAGAACTGCTCGCGCAGCCGGGGGTCGGCCCAGAAACGGTTGCCCTCGTCGGTGGCCATGTGGTTGGGCACGATGTCGAGCACGAGCCCGAGACGGGCGTCGTGGGCGGCCTGCGCCAGTGCCCGCAGCTCGTCCTCGCCCCCGAGCTCAGACGAGATGCGGGTTGGGTCGATCACGTCGTATCCGTGCGTGGAGCCGGGCCGCGCCTGCAGCGAGGGGGACAGGTACAGATGGGAGATCCCCAGATCGCGGAGATAGGGGATCAGGGCGCGGGCGTCGGCGAATCCGAAGTCCGGGGTCAGCTGGAGACGGTAGGTGGCCCGCAGGAGCCGGTCCGCGCTCGCACCTGCACCTGCACCTGCACCCGCTTTCACGTCACTCGCTTGAGGATCGTGATCGAGTGCGCGGTGACGTTGATCATCTCCTGGGCGGCGTAGCCGGCGCTGCCCGCCTGGGCGCGGGGGTCGGCCGTGCACAGCTCGAGCTCCCAGCGCGCGCCCATCCGTCGCCGCGGAAGCTTGAACGCCCGGTCCTCATCGTGGGCGTTGAACAGCAGGACGAACGAGTCATCGTGGACCGGCTCGCCGCGGCCATCGGGCTCGACGATCGCGTCGCCGTTGAGAAACATACCGAGCACGGCCTCGCCGTGTTGCCAGTCACGCGGAGTCATCTTGCGCCCATCGGACCGGAACCACCACACGTCGGGCAACGCGGACCCATTGACGAGCTCGCCGCGCAGGAAGTTGGCCCGCCGGAAGGTGCAGTGCTCGCGGCGCATCCGGATCAAACGCTGCGTGAAGGCGTGCATGTCCTTCGCGTTCTCGTCCAGCTCCCAGTCATACCAGGAGATCTTCGAGTCCTGGCACCAGCCGTTGTTGTTTCCGCCCTGCGTGCGATCCAGCTCATCACCACCGAGCAACATCGGCGTGCCCTGGGAGACGAACAGCGTGGTGAGGAAATTGCGCTGCTGCCGGAGCCGCAGAGCGTTGACCTCGGGATCGTCGGTCTCCCCCTCGGCGCCGCAGTTCCAGGAGCGGTTGTCGTCGGTCCCGTCCTGGTTGTCCTCGTGGTTGGCCTGGTTGTGCTTCTCGTTGTAGGTCACGAGGTCGTGCATGGTGAAGCCATCGTGAGCGGTGATGAAGTTGATCGAGGCAAACGGGTCGCGGCCGTCTGACTCGTACAGGTCCGCGGAGCCCGACAATCGGGAGGCGAACTCGCCGACGCTGGCCGAGGCGCGCCAGAAGTCGCGCATCGAATCGCGGTACACGCCGTTCCACTCCGACCACAGGATTGGGAAGTTGCCGACCTGGTAACCGCCGGGACCGACGTCCCACGGCTCGGCGATCAGCTTGACCTGGGAGAGAACGGGATCCTGGTGGATGGTGTCAAAGAATGCCGACAGGCGATCGACGTCATAGAACTCGCGGGCCAGCGCCGAGGCGAGATCGAAGCGGAACCCGTCGACGTGACACTCGGTCACGAAGTAGCGCAGCGAGTCCATGATCAGCCGTAGCACGCTGGGCTGGACGGGGTTCAGCGAATTACCCGTGCCGGTGAAGTCCATGTAGTGATGCGGGTCATCGGGCATCAGCCGGTAGTAGGCGGCGTTGTCGATGCCCTTGAAGGAGAGCATCGGGCCGAG
>JALYZB010000458.1 GCA_030945945.1 Actinomycetota bacterium
GCCGAGATCTGCTCGCCGAGCAGCATCAGCTCGTTGGTCTTCTTGCGTCCGACGTTGCGGTAGATCAGCGCCATGATCATGAACGGGAACAGGCCGACGTTGATCTCCGGGGTGCCGAAGCGGGCGCTCGGCTTGGCCACGATCAGGTCACAGGCCAGCGCGAGCCCGAGCGCGCCGGCCAGCACGTGGCCGTTGGCAGCGCAGATCGAGGGCTTGCCGAGCTCGCCAAGGAGCCGGAAGGCGGCCGGGAAGCGAGCGGTGGCGAAGTGCTTGTGCACGAGCGCCACATCGGCCGCGAAGCCACCGAGGTTGCCGCCGCTGGAGAACACCTCGTCATGGGTGGAGGTGAGCACGACGCAACGCGCGGCCGGATCGTCGCGCACCGTCTCCAGCGCGGCGATCAGCTCACCGAGCAGTTCGTCGGAGAGGGCGTTGCGGCTCTTGGGCTGATCCAGGGCGATCGTCGCCACCCCGTTGGCCGCGAGGTCGTAGCGCAGCGTGGTGTAGGTCATGGCGGTCATGATGGCGCCTGCGCGACCGCGATGAGCGCAACCATTTCTCCCCCGGGCCGTTCCGGTGGACACGATGAAGATCCGCCGCGCTGCCCTCCTCACCACGCTGTTGGCGCTCGCGGCGCCCGCCACCGCCCTCGGTGGCACCGTCGCGTCCCGCCGGCGCCCGGCGACGCGTTCACGGCCGACAACCGCGTGCACCGAGGTGGTCTCGTGATCCGGTTCTGGCGGGGGCAGACCTTCATGAGCCTCGCCGCGCCCCAGGTCGGGCGCTCGCGCCCGGCGGCTGGGCGGCGAGTCCGGACCGGCTCGGTCGTCGGGCTGAGCGCGAAGCCGCGGCGCGAGCGGAAAGTAGATAGCTCTACTGTTTACTAAGGCCGACCCGGCCGGTAGCGTCGTGGGCGCCGATCCGACCGATCCGACCGATCCAGAGAGCCAGAGAGCCAGAGAGCCAGAGAGCCAAGGAGCCCCGACCATGGCCACCGCCGACGTCGCCAAGCCTGACTTCGCCACCGAGCGCAAGCACTTCATCTTCACCGACGAGCACCAGCAGTTGCGCGAGTCGATTCGTCGCTTCGTGATCAAGGAGCTCGCCCCCCACGCCGAGGAGTGGGAGGAGAACACCTTCCCTGACTGGGTGTTCACGCGGATGGGCGAGCTCGGCTTCCTCGGCCTGGACAAGCCCGAAGCCTACGGCGGCCAGGGCGGTGACTACTACTCCAGCCTTGTCCTCGCCGAGGAGATCGTGCACGCCAACTGCGGCGGGCTGGCCATGGGCCTCGCCGTCCAGACCGACATGGCGATGCCGCCGATCCTCGCCTTCGGCACCGAGGAGCAGAAGCAGCAATGGGTCGCGCCGGCGATCGCCGGGACCAAGATCCTCTGCCTTGGCATCACCGAGCCCGACGCGGGCTCGGATGTGGCCGGGATCAAGACCCGAGCGGTGCACGACCCGGCCGCCGGCGAGTACGTGATCAATGGGTCCAAGACCTACATCACCAACGGCCACCGCGCGCATGGGATCGTGTTGGTCACCAAGACCGACCCGATAACGACCCCACCCACCCACGGCGGGTTCACCCTGTTCGTGGTGCCGATGGACGCACCGGGCGTGATCCGCGAGAAGCGCCTGAAGAAGCTCGGGATGCACGCCTCGGACACCGCGCTGCTGGCCTTCCAAGACGTCCGCGTGCCCGAGTCCGCGGTGCTGGGCACCGTCGGCAAGGGCTTTTACCACATCATGTGGGAGCTCCAGGGCGAGCGCCTGATCGGCGCGGCGGGGTCGGTGGCCGGCGCCCAGCACGTGTTCGACAAGACGCTGGTCTACGCCAAGGAGCGCGTGGCCTTCGGGCGCCCGATCGGCAAGTTCCAGGCCATCCGCCACAAGTTCTCCGAGATGGCAACCAAGATCGAGACCGCTCGGCAGATGGTCTACACGACCGCGTGGCGCTTTCAGAACGGCGAGTATCCGGTACGCGAGATCACCATGGCGAAGCTGTACGCGGCCCGGATCGCGGTCGAGGTCGCCGACGAGTGCATCCAGATCCACGGCGGCGCCGGCTACATGCAGGAGTACGGCATCGAGCGCTCCTGGCGCGACCTACGCCTGAACCGTATCGGCGCCGGCTCAGACGAGATCATGCTCGACGTGATCGGCCGCTCCTACGGGCTCTAGGAGGGTGCGGACCGTGCCGCGCACTGAGGCTTGGAGATCATCGTCGTTATTGGACGATGATCTCCAAGCCTCCCCGGTTCCGCCGTTCACGCGCGCCCATGAGCGGCTGAGGGGCGAGATGCGGACGTTCGTGACCGAGCGTCTGCGTCCGTGGGCGGACGATTGGGAGCAGGCCGGCTGGTGCCCCAACGATGTCTTCGGCTGGCTGGCCGACGCCGGCTATCTCGGCCTGCGCTTTGATCCCGCCTGCGGCGGCGCCGGGGACACGGCGGCCGCCGCGGTGTTCCCAGAGGAGCTGGCGCGGTGCGGGTCGGGCGGGCTGGCCGCCGGGCTCGGGGCCCACACCGCGATCGCGCTGCCCCCGATCGAGCGCTTCGGGACCGAGGAGCAGAAGCAGCGCCGGCTGGTTCCCGGGCTGCGCGGCGAGCTCGTGGCCGCGCTGGCCATCACCGAGCCGGGCGCGGGCTCTGACGTCGCCAGTTTGCGCACCCACGCCAAGCGGGTCGACGGCGGCTGGGTCGCCAACGGGTCAAAGACGTTCATCACCGGCGGCGTGCGCGCCGACGTCCTGGTCTGCGGTACGCACGAGACCCGAAGGAGGACATCACGGCATCTCCTTCCTGCTGATCGAGAAGGGTGCCGGCGTGACCACGAGTCCGCTGCGCAAGCTCGGCTGGCATGCCTCGGACACCGCCGAGATCGGCTTGGCCGGCGTGTTTGTCCCCGAGGAGGACCTGCTGGGCGCAGAGCACGCAGGCTTTTACCTGATCATGGCCAACTTCCAGTGGGAGCGGCTGTTGATGGCGCTCGGCGCGATCGGCGCCATGCAGGCCTGCTTTGAGCAGACGCTCGCCTTCGTGCTGGCCGGCGCCCGGGCCACGCGGTTCGTCACCAGCTCGCGTCGATCGCGGTGGAGATCGAGGCGGGCCGCGCCATCACTACCACGCGCTGCGCCTGCACCTGGCCGGCACCGATGCCGTGCGCGAGGTGACGATCGCCAAGCTGCGCACCCAGCGAACCGCGTTTGTCGCCATCGACACCTGCCTGAGCATCCACGGGCTCGACGCGCCGGCCGAACTCGAGCGCGCGGCCCGCGACGCCCGGCTGGGGCCAATCGGCGGCGGGACCGACGAGATCATGAAGGAGATTCTCGGGCGCTCGCTGGGGCTGTAGCCTCGCCGAGACCATGGAATCGACGCGCGGGCAGCTTCTCATCGCCGGCCCCACACTCGCGGACCCCAACTTCTTCCGGACCGTCGTCCTGATCATCGAGCACTCCGCCGACGGGGCGCTTGGACTGGTCCTCAACCGCCGCTCGGAGACGGCCGTCGGCGATGTCGTGTCCGAGCTGGACCCACTCGTGGAGACCGAGGATGCCCTCTGGGTGGGCGGCCCGGTCGCTCCGTCGGGGCTGATCGTGCTCGCCGAGTTCGAGCACACCGCCGACGCCGCGCTGATCGCGTTCGAGGACATCGGCGTGCTGGCCGCCGACGCGGGCGACGAACAGCCCGAGGTGCGCCGCGGCCGCGCGTTCGCGGGCCACGCCGGCTGGGGCCCGGGACAGCTCGACGCCGAACTCGAGCGAGGAGACTGGATCGTCGAGCCGGCCGTGCGCGTGGACGCGTTCACCAGCGAGCCCGACAAGCTGTGGTCCTCGGTGCTGGTCCGCAAGGGCGGCAGCTACGCGCTGCTGGCGCGCATGCCCCCGGATCCGTCGGTCAACTGATGGCCCGCGTCCACGATCACGCCCACGCCGGCCGCGGACACGGCGGTCCCGCCGGGCATACCCACGGCCGGGACGCCGATCGGGGGGCGCTGCGCTCCGCGCTCATCCTGATCAGCATCTTCATGGTCGCCGAGCTGATCGCCGGCATCCTGGCCGGCTCTCTGGCCCTGCTCTCCGACGCGGCCCACATGCTGACCGACGCCGTCGCGCTGGCCATCTCGCTGTTCGCCGTCGGGCTGGCTGCTCGCCCCGCGCGGGGGGCGATGACCTATGGGCTCGGCCGCGCCGAGATCCTGTCCGCGCAGGCCAACGGGGTCACCCTGCTGATCCTCGGGGTGCTGATCGTCGTCGAGGGCATCAGCCGCCTGGTGTCCGCACCACGCGTCGACGGCGCGCCGGTGCTCGTGATCGCGCTGGTGGGCACCGTGGTCAACCTCGGCATGGTTCGGATCCTCGCCGGCGAGAGCGGCGAGCAGCGCAGCCTCAACATCGAGGGCTCCTACCGCCACATCCTCACCGATCTGTTCGCGTTCGTGGCCACGGCGATCGCGGCGGTGGTGATCCTGGCCACCGGCTTCGCCCGCGCAGACGCGATCGCCTCGCTGCTGATCGCCGCGCTCATGCTCCACGCCAGCTACGGGCTGTTGCTCGCATCCGGGCGGGTGTTCATGGAGGCGGCTCCGGCCGGCCTGGATCCGCAGGCGATCGGCCGCTCGCTGGCCGCGCACCCCGGCGTGGTGGAGGTGCACGACCTGCACGTCTGGGAGGTGACGTCGGGCTTCCCGGCGCTTTCGGCCCACGTCGTGGTCGCGGCCGGCGACGATTGCCATCAGCGCCGCCGCCAACTGCAGACGCTCGTCGGCGAGCGCTTCGGCGTCGACCATACGACCCTCCAGGTCGATCACGAGGCGGCCTCGCAGCCACCGCTGCAGATCGAGCGCCCACCCACGAGCCCAATTGGGGCTCCAGGGAGCCCTTAGACTCGGCGCCATGAAACTGGTCAGGCCAGGTGAGGAGCGCGACGTCCCCCGGGGCGTGGTCGGCGGAGCGGAGATCTCCCAGGCGACCGCCGGCGCCCACAACATCTACATGGGACGCTTCCGTGTGCCCGCCGGTGCGCGCTCGCTGCCCCACTACCACGAGGGTTGTGAGAGCACCCTGTACATGCTCAGCGGCGGCATCATCATTCGCTGGGGCGACCGCCTGGAGAAGGAGCTGCGCGTGGAACCCGCAGACATGCTCTACGTGCCGCCCCGCGTGACCCACGTGGTCGAGAACGTCTCGGCGTCCGAGCCCGCGGATTACGTCGTTGCGCGCGACTCGCCGACCGAGGACGCGATCATCGTCCCGTGGGCCGAGGCGGACGCGTGATCGCCGCCGAGGGCTTCCTCTCTGGGGTCGGCGGCCGACGCATCTTCTGGCAGAGCTGGAGCCCTGACTCCGAGCCTCGCGCGGCGGTCATGATCGTCCACGGCGCCAGCGAGCACAGCGGACGCTACGGCCATGTCGCGCAGGCCCTGGTCGCCGACGGATATGGCGTATATGCCCTGGACCACCGCGGCCACGGCCGATCCGACGGACCGCGCGCGGTGATCGACCGGCTGGCCAGCGCAGTCGCCGACGTCGACCGGCTCGTCTCGCAGGCGCGCGCCGAGCACCCGGCGCTGCCGATCGTGATGCTCGGCCACAGCATGGGCGGGACGGTCGCGGTCAGCTACACGATCCGTCACCAGGAACGTCTCACCGGGCTGATCCTGTCCGGTCCGCTGGCCGCTTTGGAGGCGGCCCCGGCGCCGCTGCGAATGCTCGGCCGGGTGCTGTCGGTGCTGGCCCCACAATTGCCGCTGATCGATATCGACGCGTCGCTGGTCAGTCGCGATCCCGAGGTCGTCCGCGACTACCAGGCCGACCCGCTCAACCACCACGGCAAGCTGCCCGCGCGCACGATCGACGAGCTCGCCCGTGCGATTGATGACTTTCCCGAGGCGGTGACCACGATCACCCTGCCGGTGCTCATCCTCTACGGCACCGCTGACCGGCTCGCCCCGCCCTCCGGCGCCCAGATGCTCGAGCGCCGGATCGGTTCCGCGGACAAGACGACGATCGCCTACCCCGGCCTGTTCCACGAGATCCTCAACGAGCCCGAGCGCGAGGCCGTGCTCACCGATATCCGCGGGTGGCTGGCCGAGCGGTTGGACGCCGGCGTCGCCGGCGGCGGGGCTGCGGCCGCCCGCGACGCGGCCGGCTCGAGCATCTCGTAGCTGCCGTCGTCCAACACGATCATCCCGCCGTGGCGCAGCCAGCTTCCGGCGCCGGCGGGCCCGCTCAGCACGGCTGCCTTGGCCAGCGCCTCGGCCCGGGCGGCGGTCGGCGCCAGGGCGGTGGCCTGGACCACCCCGGTGTAGGCGGGACGCCCGCTGCGGGGGTCGAGCAGGTGGTGAGCGGGGCGGGCGTCGCCATCCAACCAGCTGCGCTTGCCGATCCCGCTCGTCGCGATCCCCCCATCACGCAGGTCGAAGCTGTGCAGCCGCGCGCCGTCAAGCGGGCTGGGGACGTGGATCGGGCGATGCGCGGCGGCCCGGCCCCCGAGCCGGATGTCCCCGGCACAGTCGATCGCGAAGGCATCAAAGCCGTCCAACAGTTCCGCGAGCTCATCGGCGAACACCCCCTTGGCGACTCCGCCGAGATCGAACACCACGCCCGGCCGGCGGGTGATCGTGCCGGCGGCGACGTCGACGCTGAGCCGGCTCAGCGGATTGGCCGTGGCCGGCCGCGCCGCGACGCGCGCGGGCGCCAGGGCGAGCGCCACCTCCAACGGGATGCCGTCGCCCTCGATCGATGTCCGGTAGCCGGCCCGTTCGATCTCGGCTCCCAGCGTCGCGTCGACCAGGCCGCCGGTGTCCCACGCGCAGCGCAGCGCGGCCTGGGCCAGCCGGGCCAGCAGGGGACTGACCGAAACCGTCGGGCGAGGATCGCGATTGAGCGCGCTGATCTCACTGTCGGGCACAAAGCGCGAGAACCGGTCATGCCGGCGCAGCAGCGCCCGGCGGCACATCGCGGCCGCCGCGGCCGCGTCGGCGGGACGTTCGCCGTCGGCGACGATCACCGTACAGCGGCCGCCGAAGCAGTCAAAGCGATGCAGCGACTCCGGCGTGGTGCCCAGGGCGGGAGGGTCGCTCACGACTGGCTCGAGGTCAGCGCGCTGACGCTCGAGGACGAGCCCGAACTGCGCGCGGCGGCGCTTGGGGTCGTCGTGGCGCTCGGCGTCGTGGTGGCCGGGGTGCTCGTCGTCCTGCCCGACGTTCTGGTGCTCGGGGTGCTGGTGGTCGTCGTGGTCGCCGGCGTCGAGGCCGTGGCCACCGCCTTGGTGCGGGCCAGCACCGGATCACGGCCCGAGATCAGCAGCGTCGCGATCAGCAGCCAGGTGGCGACGAAGAGGACCAGTGCGCTGGCCACCACGCGGCGGCGGATGGCCGAGACGCGGGCCGCTCGAGCCTGACGCATGGCGAACCCGCGGGCGCGTCGGTCAGACGGTGAAGGGGTCATGTCAGTTCCTCTGGTGACGAAGGGCGCTGCGACATGAGCAAGAGTGCGCCCGCTCCGTCGGAAGCAGGTGAGTCGCGGCTAAGAGTTCCCGATGAGCACTGACGGTCAGCGACGCAGTGCGCCAGCATGCCCGAGCTGCTCAAGCTCGTCGTGCTGCGCGCGGATCCGCGCGAGGATCACGTCGGCGGCCTGCTGCTGCTGCTCGCGTGTGGAGTGCTCGATGCGCTCGAAGCGCAACGGCTCCCCGTAGCTGACCGTGACCTTCGGGAACTTCCCGCGCTTCCAGTTGCGAGCCTGATGGGAGCCGAGGATCGCGACGGGCACCACCGGCGCCCCGGACTCCAGCGCCAAGCGGCCGACACCCGGCTTGGCGTCATCGGACACCTGGCCTGTGCGCGAGCGCCCTCCCTCCACGTACATCCCCACCGCGCCGCCGCGGGCGAGGATTGCGAATGCGCTCGTGAACGCGTCCTCGTCGGCGTGCCCGCGGCGAACCGGGAACACGCCGCCGTGACTGAAGATGTAGGCGCCCACCGGGTTGTGAAAGATCTGGGACTTGGCCATGAACTGGATCCGCCGGCGCACGAATGCGCCGGTGAAGAAGTGATCCATGAACGAGGCGTGGTTGGGGGCGAGGATCAGCGGCCCGCCCGGCACCCGCTCGGAACCGATCCCGCGCGCGCGGAAGGTGATGAGCGCGTTGAGGACGGTGATGATCCGGACCGGCTCGTAGACCTTGGTCTCCGGCACGCCGGTCCGGACCCTCTGGTGAAACACGTCAAAAGCCTCTTTGGGCCACTCCTCGCGGTACCGCTGGGGCTTGATGTCGACATCGGGCATCTCACCCCGCAGTATCCGTCAGGACGCGAGCCGCTGCGCAAACGCCTCCAGGCCACCCGTCCAGCCGTGGGGCGAGCCAACCGCGCCGTGCATCGATTCCCAGCCCTCGCCATGGCGTTCGATTCCCCGGTGCTCGAGCTCGACGCGGGTGCGCTGGGGGGACTCGACGATGAACCGCACCTCGATCTCGCTGCAGCGCGCCGGGTCGGTCTCGAGCGTCCACCGGGTGGTGATGTCCCAGCTGAACACGAATCGCCGAGGCGGCTCGTAGGCAAGCACCCGCGCCCAGTGTGACTCGCTGCCATCCACGCCGACGTCGTAGATGCGACCGCCGACCCCAGGCTCGACGACCATCTCGGCCAGCTCGGCGTCGAGAATGTGGTTCTCCTTTGGCCACCAGCTCCCGATGCCGGCGGTGAAGACCTCGAAGGCCCGCTCGATGGGCGCCTGAACGACGGTCGCGGCGTGGACGGACGGGGCGACGGACTGAGTGCTCATGGGTTCTCCTTGGTGGTGGTGGGTCGCTCGACCTCGGCACGGAAGGCGGCCAGCGCACGGGGCCAAAAGCGATCCAGTAGGCCCGGAGCGCCTCCACCCACGCGGGTCGAGCCGGTAGACACGGCGGTTGCCCTCGGCAGGCCGAGGACCAGGCCGGCGTCGCTCAGCACCCGCAGGTGCGGGGAGACCGCCGGGCGACTGACCGGCATGCCGGACGACAGCTCGCCGACCGACTGCGGCCCCTGGGCGACCAACTCGAGGATCGCGCGGCGCGTCGGGTCACCGAGGGCGTTCAGGCAGACATTGGCGTTGACGAGAGTGTAAGTCAGCACTTACGGTAAGTATAGACTTACGCTCAGCATCCGTCAAGCCCGCAGGGTCAAGTCACGGCCCTGTCGATGGGGTCAGCCCTGCAGCGGCAGCACGAGCGCGGGCTGCTCGATCGTGTGATCGGCGCCGGTGGAGACGACCGCGGTGCCGATCGCGAAGTACTCGATCACGTGCGAGCCCCAGCCGTGGCTGCGCTCGACGATCCGCGCACCGACGATCCCCTCGGACTGCAGTCCGTCGGCCTCGGTTTGCATCCGGCCCATGGCCAGCTCGCGGGCCTCGTACAGCGCCTGGGTGAAGTTGGGCATCTCGACGTTGCGCCCGACCTGCTTGAGCGACGCGAGCATCCCCTGGCGGGCGACGTGGTAGACGCAGTTGCCCATCACCAGGCCGGCGGGCCGGTAGCCAGCGCGCAGCAGCGTGGCGAAGTCCTGGCCGCTGAGGTCCGAGGTGAACGGGCGCCCGTTGGGCGCCCGGTGCAGCTCGCCGCCGGCGTGTTTGACCGCCGTGCCGACGGCGATGAACTCGGCCAGGTCCGCACCCCAGTCATAGCGGCCGATATCGAGGCGCACGCCAACGATCCCGTCGGCCCCGAGCGCGTCGGCCTCCTCCTCCATCCGGGTCATGGCCAGTTCACGCGCGTGGTACATCGCCTGCGTCAGGACGCTCATCTCCTGATTCTGATTCCACATCGCCTGCTGAAAGCCAATGTGGTAGATCGAGCTGCCAAGCACGAGCCCGAGCGGCTCAAACCCTGCCTGCTTGACGAGCAGGAATTCGTTGACCGACAGATCGCTGGTGAAGAACCCGCGCGCGACCTCGCCCTTCATCCGCTCGATCCGGTCGCGACCCGATTGGGGGATGCCGGCCAGCGAGCCCGGCTCGTAACCGGCGGCTTGCGGCCCGGCGTCGGTGACCTGGCCGGGCGTTGGCGCCGGCGGGTTGGGATCATCGTTGCGGTTCAGAAAACCCATGTCTCTCCTATTCGTTGAGCAGGCGCTCGAGGGCCTCACGGGCGGTTTCACTGCGGCGCGCCTCGTCCGCGACCGCCTCGCCGAGAGCGGCGAGCCAGGTTCCGATGTCGACGGCCTCGGATTTCAGGACGATGCCCCCCGACATCCGGGAGCAGGTCGTCTCGATCCCGGTGCCCGCGCGGCGCAACTCCAGCCGCCGCCCACCGGCGTCGATGGTCACTCGCTGCACCCGTTTGGCCCCGAACAGGCCGCCGCGCCCGCGCTGTGCGCGCACCGCACCCGGCATCGCGGCCTCGAGCTTGGCGGCGACCGCCTCGACGAAGCTGCCCAGCTCGTCCTCATCGGCGCGCAGCGAGGCGGCGAGCAGATCAATGTCGAGCGGTCCGTGGGAGTCAGCGAGAGCCACACCAGGCAGGCTACGCCTCCGCCCTACCCCGCGCACGGCCGACAGCCCGACGCCAGTCGGCGCCGAGAGCGTTGCCGGCTGCCTCCGTCGCGCGAACGGCCGACCGGGGGCCGATCACCGGATCACGAACGGGATTCGCGCCGTGGCCAGCAGCCCCCCACCGCGCGCGACCAGGTAGGCACAGGCGTGATCGGTCCCCGGCGACGAGGACTTCCAACCCGTGACCTGGTCAAAGCTCCCGGCCACGGGATAGCTGTCGTATGCGTGGGGCGAGCGACGCAGCTCGGCCGTCTGGGTCGGCGCACAGCCAGCGTAGTCCACGAACAGATACGCGGTCGACCGGCGGTGCGCGACCCCGCTGATGGTCAGGTCATAGACGCTGCCGGTGAGGACCGGGGCCGGGTCGGTGATCCGGATCGCGTTGACCGGGACGACCGCGGCGGTCGCGGCGGTCGCGGCGGTCGTCGCCAGGGCCGTGGCGAGCAGAGCGAGGAGCACACGACACCGGGCCATGGCGATGATTATCGGCATCCGAGACCGAGATGTGAAGCGTCAGGGTCGCGCTCTATGCTGCGCCGCAATCCGTCGCCGTCTGGTCAGAGGAGTCTGAGTTGCCCGAGGTCGAAGCCCACATCACCGGCACCGTGTGGAAGATCGAGGTCGAGGTCGGCGACAGCGTCCAGGAGGGCGATGCGGTCGTCATTCTCGAGTCGATGAAGATGGAGATGCCGGTCGAGGCCGAGGATCCCGGCGTGGTCAAGGAGATCCGCTGCAGCGAGGGCCAGGCGGTGTCCGAGGGCGACACGCTCGTTGTCCTTGAATAGCTCGCCGCGCGGAGAGCTGCGGATCGACGAGCCCGCCTCCGGGGTCATCGGCTGACGGTCGCCAACCCCGGCAAACGCGGGGCGCTTGATGAGACGATCCTTGACCGGTTCGCAGCGGTGATGCCCGAGCTCGACGCCCGCCGCGTGCTGATCACCGGCGAGGACCGCATCTTCTCGGCCGGCTACGACATCTCGCTGCCGACGTCGAGCGCGCACTGCTGAAGCTGCGCCGGGCGTGCTTCTCCTCCGAGGACTTCCGCGAGGGCGTCCGCGCCTTCGCGGACAAGCGGGCTCCAGAGTGGCGGGGCCGTTAGCAACCGAGGCGGCGGTCAGGCGCGCAACCCGGCCAGCCGATCTTCCAGCCGAGCCCATCCAGGCGACCGGCTGCGCGCGGCATCGGAGTCGGGGTCAGCGGCCGGCAGCTCAGCGGCCGGCAGCTCAACGGCCCGCAGCTCAGCGGCCGGCGCTCGTGCGACCGACGCCCGCCGGAGCCTGAGCTGCGTGGATCCGTTTCCACTCGGCCTTGTGCGCGCGCTTGGCCGC
>JALYZB010000468.1 GCA_030945945.1 Actinomycetota bacterium
GGGCCGCGTCCTCGTCGTGCTCCTATGCCGCGATCGCGATCGCTAAATCGTTGTTTCAAAAGGGCGCGTCCGGGGTTGCGGCGCTCGCGTTCCAGTTCGCCTCCACGAACCTCGTGTGGGAGCTCGGACTTGTGCTCTGGGTGTTGATCGGCTGGCAGTTCACGGTTGCGGAGTACGTCGGTGGGCTGATCATGATCGTGATCATGACCCTCGCGTTTCGCGTGTTCGTCCCGCGCCGGATCGAGGGCCAAGCCCGTGAGCACGCCACCGAGGCCGACACCGGCCACCAGCACCACATGGCCGGCGAAGCGATGTCCCTCCGACAGAAGCTGACCTCAGCCAGCGCATGGTCTGACGTCGCGCACAACTTCCGTGGCGACTGGCAGATGCTCTACAAGGAGGTCACGATCGGGTTCTTCCTCGCCGGGTTCATCGCCCAACTCGGCAACGGGTTCTTCAACAGCCTGTTCCTCAAACACTCAAGCTCTGCCGTCACCACGATCGAGAACGTGATCGTCGGCCCGATCATCGCCGTACTCAGCTTCGTCTGCTCAGTCGGCAACGTGCCGCTCGCCGCCGTCCTGTGGTCAGGCGGAATCTCCTTTGCCGGCATGCTCGCGTTTTTGTTCGCCGACCTGATCGTGCTCCCGATCATCGTCGTGTACCGCAAGTACTACGGGCTCGAATACACCGTAAGAATCGTGACACTGATGTTCGTCACCATGGTCGCGGCCGGATTGATCGTCAACGGGTTGTTCAGCGCGCTGGGGATCCTCCCCACTGGTCTGCGCCCGACCCGTTCGAACATCTTCGGCGCTGTTCACGTCGACTACAAGCTGTTTCTCAACCTGCTCGGCATCGCGATCTTCACCGCCTTGTTCTGGCTCAGCGCCCGCCGCGGCGTCACCGATCCAGTGTGCGGAATGAAAGTCGACCGCGGCAAGGCCGTCACCAAGCAATTCGACGGGCGAACGTTCTACTTCTGCTCAAACCACTGCCTACACACGTTCGAGGCCGACCCCACCCCTTACACCGAGGCAGGCCACCCCGCGTCGCCTGCCCGGGCATGAGCACCACGCTGCGGCACCGTGACCCAGCAGTCCGAGCGTCACGTACCAGCCCCGGCGTCACGTACCAGCCCCGGGGCGCCGCGGCCTGGAGGCCTTGTATGGATGCCGTTGCGGCACCTCACAGCGCGTCTCGCGGTTCGCTCGGCGGCGAGCATTCCGACTGCTTCCCACGTCGCTCGGAGCCCGGACGTCCGAGCGACGGCTTCGCGAGTCAGCCCCGGCGTGTCTTCGTCACGCTGTGTCGCGACGAGCGGTGACGAGCATTGCAGCGCCAGCGAGCGCGGCGGCGTAGGCGACGAGCAGCAGCGCACCAAGCGCGGGTGCGAGCAGTCTGGTCGCGGCCTGTGTCTGGATCGCTCCGGCGAGCGCGCCGGCGCTTGCGCCTGGGGCAAACTTGCCCGCGGAGGGGGCATTTCCGATCAGCGTCGTTTCGATCAGTAACAGCCACACGCAGAGGCCGACAACCGCCCCGGTCTGATTGCGGACGATCGCGCCGACGCCGACGCCGATCGCAGCGAACAGCGCCGCCGCCGCCGCACCTCCGGCGAGCAGCTGCGCATATTCGCCGACGGTGATTGTGATGTGGATGCCGCGCGCGGCAAACCCGGCGGCTTCGACCCCGGCGGTCAGCGCTTCGGCGATTACGCCGACGACGATGCCCGCGAGCGCGCCCGCCGCGAGCTTGGCGAAGATCACCCGCACCCGGTTGGGGGTGGCCAGGAGCGTCGGTCGGATCGTGCCGTGACGGATCTCGTTGGTGATCGACATCGCGCCTAACCGCGCCGCGAACAGCGAGGCGATCCCCGTTCCCCACCCGACGACCTTGAGCTGATTGGGGCGCTGCGCGAGCGTTCCCGGGTTGAAGCTGAATACGTGCAGCAGCACGATCAGCACGGTCAGCGCGATCATCCACACCAGCAGCAGAAGGTTGGTTCGGGTGCTGCGCTGCTTGAGCAACTCACTGCGCAGCAGGCCGGTCATGCGGTGGCCCGTGTCGCGGTCAGGTCCAGGTAGACGTCCTCGAGGGAGCTAGGCCCGCCCTCGAGTTCCTCCAGTCCGAGGGTCGCGGCGAGCCGTCCGCGGTTGATGACGAGGACTCGATCGACGGTTTGGGCCACCTCGGCTAGCACGTGGCTCGAGATCAGCACGGTCCGACCCTGCTGGGTGAACTGGCGCAGAAAGCCACGAAGCCAGTGAACCCCCTCGGGGTCCAAACCGTTGGCGGGCTCGTCGAGCAAGAGAAGATCGGGGTCGCCGAGTAGCGCGGCGGCGAGACCGAGCCGCTGGCGCATCCCCAGCGAATACGTTCTCACTGCCCGGTACGCGGCTGTCCGGAGGGTCACGAGTTCGAGCAGCTCGTCAACCCGGTCGACGCCTATACCAGTCGCGAGAGCGAGAGCGCGGAGGTGGTTTCGGCCCGAGCGGCCGGGATCAAAGTCGCTTGACTCGAGCACTGCACCGACCCGGTGCGAGGGGTGCGCGAGCTCGGAATAGCGGTAACCAAAGATCAGCGCCTCGCCGGCGGTCGGCTGCGCGAGGCCGAGCAGTAGACGAAGCGTTGTTGTCTTGCCCGCGCCGTTGGGGCCCAGAAACCCGGTGATCGTCCCCCGCTCAAGCTCGAAGCTCAAGTCCTGCACCGCGAGCACGTCGCCGTAGCGCTTGACCAGCCCGCGAACACTCACCGCGGCAGTCGATGAGCCTTCATTCAGTTCAACCCCCGTCGAGTCGCGCACAGCGCTAGTGGCTGCCCGGGCCCAAGACGCCGGCGAGGTGAAGAACGACGATTAGAACCACGGCCGCCACAACGACCACGCCGAGCAGCAACGGAGGTCGACGTCGGCCGGTCGGCTCGGTCTCGTCGTCATGGTCTGGATAGCTCCGCATTGAGACTCCTCTCTGGCGCTGGGGTCATTCCTGCGGCAGTGACTGCGCAGAGATGACGTTCGCCGCAATGGCGATTGAGATCAGGTCCGTATTCGGCTCAACGGGTTTTTGGTGCGCGCACACGAGAGCGAGGCCCTGGGAGCAGTTTGCGTAGGTGAGCCCGGAGGGCAGGCGAGTGCTCCCCGGCCCTAACCCGTTCGAGGACCGCGTCGGCGTCTTGGCGGGTCAAATCGCCCCCGTCGACGGC
>JALYZB010000515.1 GCA_030945945.1 Actinomycetota bacterium
GTCTGCGTTCGAGGACCATTGCGCCGGCTGGCGGGCGGCCGCGCCGAGCACGAGCTTCAGGGTGCCACGGTCATCGAGTTGATCCGGGCCCTCGAGGCTCGCAATCCCGACCTCGGTGGATGGATCCTCGACGAGCGCGGCGTGATTCGCCGCCACATCAATGTGTTCGTCAACGGCGAGCGTGGGGGCGAGACGACTACGGTGACGGCCGGGGACCGCGTCGAGGTACTCCCGGCGATAACAGGAGGCTGACGGTGACTGAGTTGGTGGTCGGGACCAAGAAGGGGCTGTTCCTGCTCGAGGGCGACCCGGGCGGTGGATTCGCGATCACGAAGCGCGGGTTCGCGGGCGAGCCGGTCGACTTCGCGATGCGAGATCCTCGCAACGGGCGGCTGTTCGCGACTGCGACCTCGCCGTTCTACGGCCCCAAGATCTTCTACACCGACGGCGATCCGAGCGGGGACTGGGTGCAGGCCGACGGTGTCGCGCTGCCTGACGGTGGCGAGCAGGCCCTTGAGCGGATCTGGGTCATCGCCTGCGGCGAGGTCTACGGTGACCTGTACGCGGGGGGAGATCCCGGGGTCCTGTTTGAGAGCCACGATGCCGGCGCGAGTTGGTTGATCAACACCGGACTCTGGGACCAGCCCTCGCGCCCGCACTGGCAGCCGGGAGGCGGCGGCCTGTGCCTGCACTCGATCTGCACCTGGCCCGGGGATCCGGACCGGATGGCGGTCGCGGTCTCGGCCGCCGGCATGTGGCTGACCGAGGATCGTGGCCGAACGTGGCGGCGGGGCAACAAGGGGCTCAACCCGAGATATCTGCCCAAGGAGGCACTCGCCGATGAGAATGCTGGTCGCTGCGTGCACCACGTCGAGCGTGCGCCCAAACGCCCGGAGCGGATGTTCATGCAGTTCCACGGCGGCGTCTACCGGTCCGATGACGCCGGCCGGAGCTGGAACGACATCGGCGGCGGCGGACTCCCGTCAGATTTCGGCTTCCCGCTCGCCGTTGACCCGGCCGATCCCGACAGCGCCTATCTGATCCCGCTCGTCGCCGACATGGACCGCGTCACCCCCGATGGCCGCGTCCGCGTCTACGAGACACGCAACGCCGGATCCGATTGGGCGGCTCGCGGCGACGGCCTGCCCGCTCAGCACGCTTACCTCACCGTGCTGCGCCAGGCCTTCAGCCGCGCCGCCGAGGGCGAACAGCTCGAGCTGTATTTCGGTGCCACCTCCGGCGAGCTGTTCGGCTCGGGTGACGCCGGTGCGACCTGGAACTCGGTTGCGAGCCGGTTGCCGCCGGTGTTCTCGGTGGTCGCCGGCTAACCGAGTTGCTCCGGTCAGCGCGCGCGGTCGGGCCCGGGTGATGTCGCGAAGCTGGGGGTGCGGAAGAACGACGCGAAGGTTCGCAGCGCTGGGCCGGCCGCGCCGGGTGGGCCGGAGAGCGCGCTGAGCAGCGGCTGGTCCCCACGCGCCACGGCTGCCATGGCGTTGGGCTCGACCGTGATGACCAGCTCAGGTTGATCAGAGGCCCCCCGTCTGATCAGCAAAACGCCCGATCGCCTGCAGCACCGACTCCAGCTCCAGTGGAAGGAGGCGTCACCTCTACTTCCGATACATCCAAACTCAGGAGGGTCGCGCGCACATGGACGTCAAGCTGTCTCACAGTTTCAACACGGTCCTGGACCTCGACGAGGCGATCGCGTTCTACCGCGATGTCATTGGCTTGGAGGTCTGCACCGACGTCAGGATCGGCTCGATGCGCTGGATCACCGCCGCCGCTGCTGGTCAACCCTACGGGGTCGAGATCTCGCTCGAGACGCCGCAGGGTCGTCCCGGTGACATCGATGCGCTGACGAAGGTCATCGAGGATGGCTCCCTGACCGCGGCGATCTTCGAGACCGACGATTGCGACTCGATGTTCGCGCGTCTCGTCGTGTCCGGCGCTCCGGTCGTGCAGGAGCCGGCCGACCAGCCCTACGGCGTCCGGGATTGTGCGGTCCGGACCCCTCAGGGAACATGGTCCGCATCGCCCAGCCGTTGCCGGCGTGAGCCACGCCCCGCGTTCACTTCGGACGGGCGCTCGTCGAGTTGACCACCCCCGCGGCGAGAAAGGTCGCACGGTTGACCAGGCCCCGCGGGCTGACCGGGCATGAGCGGGCTGTGGTGCAGCAGCGTTCGGGTCGTCTGCAGGAGCCCCCTGCCGGATCAGCTCGGCGATGCGGGGCGACGGCGCCTTCCAGGTCACGACGGCCACCCTATCCGGTGTGCAACTTGCACCTGTCCCTAGGGATCGGGGTCAAGTCAGAGGATCATCTGATCATGACCTCCGTCGCCTCCGTCGCCACCGAACATCTCGACGTGCTGATCGTCGGCGCCGGCGTCTCCGGGATCGGCGCCGCGTACCACCTCCAGGCCACGCGTCCGGGCAAGCGCTACGCGATCCTCGAGGCCCGCGGCGATCTCGGCGGCACCTGGGACCTGTTCCGCTATCCCGGCATCCGCTCGGACTCTGACCTGCACACCTTCGGCTACGCGTTCAAGCCCTGGGCGGGAGACCAGGCGATCGCCGACGGCGGCGCAATCCGCGACTACATCCGCGAGACGGCGACCGAGAACGGGATCGACTCCCACATCCGCTACGGCTACCGCGTGCAGCGCGCGGAGTGGTCAAGCGCCGACGCACGCTGGACCGTGGAGGCCCAGCACGACGGCGAGACCGTCGTGGTCACCACCCAGTGGCTGTTCTGCGCCAGCGGCTACTACCGCTATGACCAGGGCTATACCCCCGAGCTGCCCGGACTGGATCGCTTCGCCGGCCAGATCATCCACCCGCAGCGCTGGCCCCAGGATCTCGACTACGCCGGCAAGCGCGTCGTGGTCATCGGCAGCGGCGCCACGGCGGTCACGCTGGTGCCGGCGCTCGCCCCCCAGGCCGAGCACGTCACCATGCTGCAGCGCTCGCCGAGCTACGTCCTGCCCGTGCCGGTCCAGGACAAGCTCGCCAACCGCCTGCGCGGCCTGCTCGGCGAGCACCGCGCCTACCCGATCATCCGTCGCAAGAACGTCGTCCTCCAGCGTGCCCTGTTCGTGCTCAGCCAGCGCTTCCCCAAACTGGTCCGCCGCCTGATCCGCGCGGTCAACGCCAAGCAGCTGGAGGGGTCTGGATGCGACGTCGACGTGCACTTCAACCCCACCTACGACCCATGGGACCAGCGGCTGTGCGCGGTGCCCAACGCCGATCTGTTCCAGACCCTGCGCGCGGGCGCCGCGTCGATCGTCACCGACCGGATCGACACGTTCACCGAAACCGGGATCCGGCTGCAGTCAGGGCACGAGCTCGCCGCCGACATCGTGGTGACCGCGACCGGCCTGAACATCCTCGGCTTCGGCGGGATCGCGTTCGTCGTGGACGGCGTCCCGGTGTCGTTGCCCGACACGATCGCCTACAAGGCGATGATGCTCAGTGGCCTGCCCAATTACATCTACGCGATCGGCTACACGAACGCGTCGTGGACGTTGAAGGTCGACCTCGTCTGCGAGTACTTCTGCCGCCTGATCGGCCACGTCGATCTGCACGGGTACGACGCCTGCGTGCCCGTCGCGCCCGAGGGCGGGATGCAGCGACGGCCGCTGCTGGACTTCGAGGCCGGATACGTCCTGCGCGCACTCGACGCGCTGCCCAAGCAGGGCACCAAGGCCCCGTGGGCGGTGTCGATGAGCTACACGCAGGACGCCCGCACCCTGCGCACCGATTCCCTGGAGGACGACGCGATGCGCTTCTTCGCGGCCGAGCCGTTGGGGTCCGGCGCCGATCAGACCGAAGGCGAAGTCGTGCTGCGATGAGCGGCGTCGAGGATCGCTTCGCCGATCTGCCGGGCCCGATCCGGCTCTGCTATCGGATCCACGGCGACCCCGATGGCGAGCCGCTGACCCTGATCGCCGGTCTCGGCCAGCAGCTGATCGCCTGGCCCCTGCCCGGTGCGCCAGCTGACCCGTCGGGGTCGGCTCCGATCAATACACCCTCCAGACCCGTCCGGTGGCCGCGCGACCGCCGCCGCGATCCCGGGTGCCCGGGTGGTCGAAGTCTCGGGGATGGGCCACGACCTTGGCGCATGGCGACAGCTGCTGGACCTGGTGCAGGAGCACGCCGCGACGCGGGGTGCGAAGCAGGCGGCGGCGAGGCCCAGCCGCTGTCGCATGCCGGTGGAGTAGCTGCCGACGCGGTCCGCGGCTCGCTGACCGAGTCCCACTCGGGTCAGCGCCTCCTCGATACCTGCCCCGCCACCGTC
>JALYZB010000513.1 GCA_030945945.1 Actinomycetota bacterium
CCGGTCTCTCGGGCGGCCAGCAGCAGCGTCTGTGCATCGCTCGGACGATCGCCATCGAGCCCGAGGTGATCCTGATGGACGAGCCCTGCTCGGCGCTGGATCCGATCGCCACCCTGCGCGTCGAGGAGCTGATCGACGAGCTCAAGGACCGCTACACGATCGTGATCGTCACCCACAACATGCAGCAGGCCGCCCGGGTGGCCAACTCGACGGTGTTCATGCTCGACGGCGAGGTGGTGGAGCACGCCCCGACCGACGACGTGTTCACCAACCCGCGCGACGAGCGCACCGAGCGCTACGTCACCGGAAAGTTCGGCTGAGGCGCGGCCGGTGGCCCAAGAGACCCGCCACCAGTTCCGGGAAGACCTCAAGGGCCTCGAGCAGCAGGTCCTGGGCGGCCTGGACCTCGTCGTCTCTCAGCTCGATCGTGCCCTGGAGGCCGTCAGCTACCAGGACGTCGAGCTGGCCACGATGGTGATCGCCGATGACGATCGCATCGACGGCCGCTATCTCGAGGTCCACCAAGGGATCCTCTCGCTGCTCGCCCGCCAAGCCCCGGTGGCCGGTGACCTGCGGATCGTCGCCGCCCTGCTGCACGTGATCCGCTGCATCGAGCGGATGGGGGACCAGTGCGTCAACATCGCCAAGCTCGTGCCGCTGTCGGGCTATGAGTCACCCAAGGACAAGGACATCCTCGACGCGATCGAGCGGATGGGCCAGCTGGCGCGCTCCCAGGTCACGCAGGCGCGCGACGCGCTGAGCCGACGCAACGTCGAGCTCTCCCAGGACCTCGCTCGCCAGGACGCGGAGATCAACCGCCTCAACCGCGTTATCTTCAAGCGTGCGGTCGAGGTCGGTGACGACATCGACATGCGCGAGTGGGGGATGTTCATGATCCTCGTCGCGCGCTGCCTGGAGCGGATCGGCGACAACACCGTCGACATCGCCGAGCAGGTGGTGTTCGTGGTCACCGGCCTGTTCCGCGAGATGGCTGACGCCTCGACGCCCGGCGAGACCGCCCGTCCCGGCTGACCCGGTCGCCGGAAAATGGCCTGCCTGTGTGCCGATTGGCTGGACAGTGACAGGCGCCCGGCTTTGGCCACGGGGCCAATGACGTGGGGTGCGGGCGCGAGCAAGCTTTTAGACCATGTCCATGCGGCCCCCGCAGATCGTCGCGTTCGGAGGGGGAGGATTCTCGATGGAGTGGGGCAACCCGCTGCTCGATGACCACGTACTGGCCCTCAGCGGGGCTGAGCGGCCGAAGATCTGCTTTCTGCCCACCGCGAGCGGTGACGCTGATCACTACGTGGTCCGCTTCTACCGGGCCTTTGGGGCCCCGCGGTGCGAGCCCTCGCACATCTCACTGTTCCGGCGCGAGACGGGGGTCGGCGATCCCCGTGCGCACCTGCTCGCCCAGGACATCATCTATGTCGGAGGCGGGAGTCTGGTCTCGCTGATGGGGACCTGGCGCGCGCATGGACTGGACGATGTTCTCCACGAGGCGTGGCGTGCCGGCGTGGTGTTGTGCGGGGGCTCGGCCGGGTCCCTGTGTTGGTTCTCAGACGCCGTGTCGGGCTTTCACGAGGGTCCGCCACGTCAGCTGCAGGGTCTGGGCTTCCTGCCCTGGTCAAACGCCGTGCACTACAGCGACGAGCCCGGCCGGCGCTCGGCCTTTATCGACGCGGTGGCCGGAGGGATGGCGCCCGGGTACGGGGTGGGGGATGCCGCCGCGCTGCATTTCGTCGGAACCGAGCTGGCCGAGGTTGTGTCCTCGCGGCCCGAGGCCCGAGCCCGCTACGTGTGCCCCGACGGGCTCGGGGGCGCCGTCGAGCACGAGCTCGCCGTGCGCTTTCTCGGCGTGCCGGCGAGCGTCGAAGGTGTCGCCACCCCACCGGTCCTGGTGGCGGATGGCGAGGCGCTGGCCGCGTGACACCCCCGGAGCGGCGCCCACCGGCTCGGCGCGTTTGCCCTGAGCTGCTCCGGGTGCGCGCCGCCCGGGCCGGTTCGTCATGCTGGCCGGTGGTGGACACACCGGATGACGATGCCCGCCGGATCCTGGCCATGGGCGGTGGCGGATTCACGATGCAGGAGCGCAGCCCGGCGCTGGACCGGCTTGTGCTCACCCTGACCGGCAAGGCGGTCCCGCGGATCTGTTTTCTGCCCACCGCCAGCGGCGACCCGCGCGAGCAGACGACGCGTTTTCAGGAACGCTTCGGGACCTGGCTGTGCGAGCCGAGCGTCCTCTCGTTGTTTCACCTCGCGCGCGACCGCATCGACCCCTACGAGCACCTGCTCGCCCAGGACGCCATCTATGTGGGGGGCGGCTCGATGCGCAACATGCTCGCGATCTGGCGTGAGCACGGCGTCGACGTGGCGATGCGCCAGGCGTGGGAGGCCGGCACGGTGCTCGCCGGCCTGAGCGCGGGCGCGATGTGCTGGTTTGCCGGCGGGGTGACGATGAGCGGCGGCGCTCCCGCGGCCGTCGCCGGGTTGGGGCTGCTGCCGGGCAGCCTGTCGGTGCACCTGGACTCCGAGCCCGAGCGACTGCCCGTGTTCCGCGAGGCGATCGCCGGCGGCCGGTTGGAGCCTGGCTTTGCGGCCGACGACGGTGCCGCGCTGGTGTTCGCCGGCGAAACGCTCCATGCGTGCGTCGCCTCGGGGCCCGCATCCCGGATTCTGCACCTGAACCCCGACCGGCGTGGTGGGGTGGATGTGGAGGAGATGCCAACCGAGGTGCTCAGCCCGGGGCGCGACCATCGGCCGCTCCAGCCCGAGTCGTTCGGGGTCTCTGAGCTGCGGGCGCTGCGGGCCGGCCGTCATCGCTGGGACTGAGCCGCCGTCGCGGCGTGGCCCGGGCGAGCCCTCAGGACGGGGAGTGCGTCGCCGTCCGGCGGCGCAGGATGACAAGCGCCGCCACGAGCAGCGCGGACACGGCGAGCCCGATGGCCACCGGTGCCCGGCCGCTCGAGTCTGCCTGACCCCCGGCGCCAGGAACGCTGGGCAGCCCCCGGATCGGGTGGCCGGAGGCGGCGGCGAGCCGTGGGACGGCGATCAGCGCCGCCCGGGCGAGATCGGCGCTCGTCTTCCCCGCGGGCAGCGCCAGGCCCCGCGCGGCCAGTTGCGCCGGACCGTCGAACCCCTCCAGGCCGTAGCCGGCGGCCATCACCACCAGCAGGCGCTGGCGGGAGGTGAAGCTGATCTCCTGATCGAGGAACTTCGCGTACAGCTGGGGCTTGCCGAACAGGTCCGGGATGACCCCGAGATCGGTGGGTGCGGCGATCAGGGCCACCTTGAGCGGGAAGCCCTGCGCCTTGGCCTTGGCGGTCACTGCGTTCAGGGCGATCTGCACCGAGCGCGGGACCGCTGGGCTGTAGGGGTAGAACACGTTGTCGCCGAGCAGCACGTCGCTGGCCGGATCGCCGTCGGCGAGCGCCGCCGCCGGGCGCGACACCCCCGCGGCAGTGATCAACAGAGCCCCGACCACGGCGAGGTAGAGCAGGCGGCTGAACCGGGGGGCCATCTCGGCACATTATGCTCACGCAAGATGGCCTCTCAGAAAGCCAAGCAGGGCCCGCGCAGGCGCCGCAAGCCGGGTGCGCCCTCGCGTGCGGTCACCTCGAGCCGCCGCGACGAGCGCGAGCAGCGCCGCGCGCAGGCCGCGCGGGAGCTGAGCCGGGGCTCGCGCCAGGCGGCCCGCGAGGGTGAGCGGCCCGAGGGGCTCTTCGGCCCTCTGCCGGTGTCCGAGCTGGCGATGCTGATCGGGGTCATCGCGCTCGTCATCGGCTTTCTCAACGGCGGCGGCCCGGTGGTGATCGTCGGGCTGGTGATCATCGCCCTCGGGGTGCTCGAGGTGACCGCTCGTGAGCACTTCACCGGCTATCGCTCCCACAGCACGCTGCTGGCTGCGATCCCCGCGGTGGCGCTGGAGGCCGCGGTGGTCGGGGTCGTCGGCGCGCCCAGCCAGCGGGCGCTGCTGATCGTGTTCGTCGCGCCGGTGTTCGCGGTGCTGTTCTGGTGGCTGCGCCACCGCTTCACCGCTGCGCGCCAGGCCCGGGTGGCAGCACACGCACGTCCGAGCGCGCCGGCGGGTCTCTAACTCACGCGGGCGGGCCGGGGAGGGGTCTCGGGCGACCCGCCGCGATCAACATCGGCGCGTCGCTCGCCGGCCGGGCCCCCGTCGTCACCGGCTCCGATCACCGGCAGACGCAGGGTGAAGATCGCGCCGCCGTCCGGGGCGTTGGCCGCCGTCGCGGTGCCGCCGTGCTGCTCGGTGACCTGACGCACGATGGCCAGCCCGAGGCCGCTGCCCTGACGCCCGCGGGCATGGGTGCCGCGGAAGAAGCGGTCGAACACGTAGGGACGGTCCTGCTCGGGGACCCCGGGACCGTGGTCGCGCACACGCACCCCGTCAGCGTCGACGGTGACCTCGACCGGCCCGCCGGGCGGCGAGTGGCGGGCGGCGTTGTCGAGCAGGTTGTTGATCGCGCGCTCCAGGCGGGCGGGAACGCCGTCCAGGGTCATCGGGGCCAGATCGGCGGCGATCGCGATGCCGGGGGCGTTGCGCCGCGACCGGGCGACCGACTCGGCCGCCACGCGGTCCAGCCGGACGTCCTCGGAGGCAAAGCCGGGCTGATCACCGCGGGCGAGTTCGATCAGGTCGGTGACCAGGGCGGTCAGCTCCTCGCTCTGCTCGACGACGTCAGACAGCAGCCGGCGGCGGTCCTCGGGCTCAAGCTCGCCACCCGCCAGCAGCACCTCGATGTTCGTGCGCAGGCTGGTCACCGGCGTGCGCAGCTCGTGGGAGGCGTCGGCGACGAGCTGACGCTGGGCGCGCATCGATTCGGCCAACTCGGCGCGCGAGCCCTCCAGACGGTCGAGCATCGCGTTGAAACGGGTCGCGAGCTGGCCGACCTCGTCGTCGGCGTGGACGCGCAGACGCCCGCTGAGGTCATCGGTCTCGCCGATGTGCTGGGCGGCCTGGGCGACCTCGGACAGGGGTGAGATGACGCGCCGCGCCGCGAGCCGGCCGAGCAGGGCGGCGAGCGCGATGCCGGCCAGCGCGACGAGCGCGAGCACGAGGCGAAGGTTGGCGAGAATCCCGTCGACGCCGTTGAGCGGCCGGGCGAGCTCGATCGCCGCCGGGATCGGTGCGCCGCCGGGGATCTGGGGAGCGAGCGTGACCGGAAAGGTGATCTCGCGCAGGTGGCCCTCACCGATGTGGAAATCGCTCAGTCGCGACCGCATGTGGCCGTTGGCGATGGCCACGGTCGCCGTCGTCACCGGCAGCTGCAGCCCCCCGAGCTGGGGTAACGCCCTGCCACTTGCCAGCACCACCTGGACGTAGGGGGCCGAGCCGCCGCGGCTCGCCGGCAGGCCGGGCACGTTTTGCATGAACACCGGTTGATCACCGTTTTTGACCGCGTCAGCCTGAGCCTGCAGCGCATTGTCGACCTGGGCGACGAGCTGCTCGCGAACGAGCAGGTAGGCGACGAGCGCGACGATCACCACCGCCACTGCGACGGACGCGGCGGCGATGATCGAGAGCCGGCGGCGCAGCGACACGGACCGTCAGTCCCGCAGCACGTAGCCGACGCCGCGCACCGTGTGCAGCAGGCGCGACTCGCCGTCGGTCTCGGTCTTGCGCCGCAGATAGCCCATGTAGACCCCGAGCGCGTTGGACGTCGGACCGAAGTCATATCCCCAGACGTTCTCGAAGATGGTCGAGCGGGTGAGTACCTGTCGCGGATGGCGCATGAACAACTCCAGGAGCAGGAACTCGGTCTTTGAGAGCTCGATCAACCGGTCGCCCCGGCGCACCTCATGCGCCACCGGGTCGAGCACCAGATCTGCGTAGTGCAACGT
>JALYZB010000518.1 GCA_030945945.1 Actinomycetota bacterium
CCGAGACCGACGCACCGGTGCCCACGTTGTAGACCCCGGCGGGCGCGCGCTCGGCGAGCAGGCGGTAGGCCCGGACGACGTCGCGCACATCGGTGAAGTCCCGGCGCGTGTCCGGGTTGCCGGTGACGATCGTCAGCTCCGAGACTCCCGCGCGGAGACCCTCGGCCGCCTGGCGCGTCAGCGAGGCGAGCAGGAAGATTGGCCGCTGGCCGGGACCGGAATGACTGAACGGCCGCGCGCGAATGATGTCGAGGCCGTGGGCACGGACATAGACGGCGGCGAGCATCTCGGCCGACGCCTTGGAGACCGCGTACGGATTGGCCGGCTGAAGCGGCGCGGACTCGGTGAGCGGCAGCGCGTCGGGGACGCCGTAGACCTCGCACGTGCTCACCCACACCACCCGCGCGCTGCGAGCCTCGCGCCGGAGCGCCTCGAGCAGGTTGACCGCGGTCGCGGTGTTCTCCGACAGCGTCTGCGCCGGTGACTCCCAGGAGCGACTGACCGAGCTCAGCGCCGCCAGGTGGTAGACGACATCGGGGTGTGCCTGCGCGATCGCTGCGCGCACCGCCTCGGCGTCGCGCAGATCCAGGGAGATGCTCGTGACCGCACCGTCGGCCTCGTGGGCCGTCGGCACCGCCGGGCGCCGCGAGAGAGCGATCACTTCATCGCCGGCCTGCGCGCAGGCGCGCACCAGCCATCCGCCGGCAAAGCCCGACGCTCCGGTGATCAGCGCCCGCACGTCAGGGTCAGGGTCAGGGGGCCGGCTGGACGGAGACCGCGTGCTCCAAGGTGCCGTGCCCGTTGGAGGAGTAATCCTCGAGCGGCTCGGGCGGACCGGGTTCGGGCTCGGCATTGACGCGTCGTTCGAGCTCGCCGAGGACCAGGCCGAAGAACAGATGGCGCCACGCCGCCTGAACGAACGCGGCTCGGTTGCCGGTCAGGGTCGGCAGCTCCTTGCCGGCGGGATGAAAGCGGTCGCTCACGCGCACCAGCGGCCATAGGGCCACGTGCTCGAACAGGCCCGCGGCCGGCCCGCGCAGCGGGGCGGGAATCGGCAGCACGGGAGCGAGGTTGGCGTACACCGCGCCGAACACGGCGCCATTGCCGGTGTGCAGGATCAGCCCGAGCGGATACCACCGCTCGCCCTGGGTGATCGTCTTACCAAGCAGCTCGACGTCGTCGTAGTCAGTCTTGAAGACGAGCTTGTCCAGCGGCTGCTGGGCGGCCCACAGTGCCGCGGCAAGGGCGCCGCAGGCGGCGCCTCTCAGCGTGCGGGTGCGATCGATGCTTGGGCTCACCGTGCTGGCAACTGTAACGCGAGCGCCGACTGCGGGTACCGGACTGTGCGATGGATCACGATCGCCTTCACCAGCGCGCGCGAAAGCACGGAGCCAACCCGATCATCTACGGGTTCGTCCGCGTGACCTTTCAGCCGTTCTTCCAGATCTACTTCCGCATGAAGCGGATCGGCCGCGAGCACATTCCCAAGCACGGCGGGGTGATCCTCGCGTCCAACCACCGCAGCTTCCTGGACCCGTTCGTGATCGCCTGCATGGCCAATCGGCCGATGTACTACGTGGCCAAGAAGGAGCTCTTTCAGCGACGCTGGCAGGCCTGGGTGCTCAACGCGCTCGGTGCCTTCCCGGTCGACCGCGGGGCCAGCGACGAGGCGATGATGGAGACGGCTCGCCAGATCCTCGCCCGCGGGGACATCGTGCTCATCTTCCCCGAGGGCACCCGGATACGACCCGGTGCGCTGGGCAAGGCCAAGCGCGGCGTCGGCCGTCTCGCCCTGGAGACCGGAGCCCCGGTCATCCCGGTGGCCGTGATCGGCACCGAGGCGATCCGCCGCGGCTGGCGGATCCGCCCTCACAAGGTCCGCATCCGGGCCGGCCGGGCACTGCGCTTCCCGCAGGTCGAGAGCCCCTCCAAGGCGCTGGCCAACGCGGTCACCGACCGGATCTGGCCGTGCGTGATGCTCCAGTGGGAGTGGCTGGGTGGACTGCCGCCGATCCGCCGTGTCGCGGTCATCGGCGCCGGCACCTGGGGGACGAGCCTGGCCGTCCTGCTCGCGAGGACCGGGCTGGAGGTTGACCTCGCCTGCCGCACCCACGAGCAGGCGCTCGAGCTGGCCGCCTCGCGCGAGAACCTCCGCTACCTGCCCGGCGTCGTGCTGCCCGAATCGGTCCGGGTGCTGCGTTCCGGTGAGCTAAACCCCGAGGGCCACGACGTCGTCTGCCTCGCCGTCCCGGCCAAGGCGCTGCCCGGCGTGCTCGCCGCGCACGGAGGTCAGATCTCCAGCCGGATCGGGGTCGTCGTGGTCTCCAAGGGCCTGGTGCCGCCGTTGGGCACGCTGCCCGCCACCTTCGCTGCCGAGCGCTGCCACGCGCGGGCCGTGGCCGTCCTCGGGGGGCCCGCCCACGCCGCCGAGATGCTGTCCCGGGGCGCCTCGATCGTGCTCGCATCCGCTGATCGCGGCTTTGCCCGTCAGCTCACCGACGCACTCGGACAGGCCCGCCTCGACGTCACGGTGACCATCGATGTGACCGGGGTCGAGCTCGCCGGCTGCGCCAAGAACGCCGCCGCGATGGCCGCGGCCGCCGCCGCGGGCGCGGGGCCGAACATCGCCGGGGCGGCCGCCGGAAAGGTGTTTGCCGAGGTCGACGCGCTTGCTCGCGCCCACGGGT
>JALYZB010000070.1 GCA_030945945.1 Actinomycetota bacterium
TGTCGGGATCGAGGTCGGCGCGGGACTGATCGACGTGGGCCAGTTGGACGGTTTCCCCGATCTTCAGCGTGCCGCTGTCGGGCTGCTCGTCCCCGATGAGCATCCGCAGCAGGGTCGTCTTGCCGGCCCCGTTGGGGCCGATCACGCCGACGATGCCGCCGCGCGGGAGCTTGAAGCTGAGGTCGTCGATCAGCAAGCGGTCGCCGTATCCCTTGCGCAGGCGGTCGGCTTCGATGACGAGATCGCCAAGGCGCGGGCCGGCGGGGATGTGGATCTGAACCTGATCGAGCTTGACGTTGCGGTCCTGGGCAAGCAGGGCCTCGTAGGCATTCAGGCGCGCCTTGGGCTTGCCCCGGCGCGCTGAGGCGTTCATCCGCACCCACTCGAGCTCCTGCGCGATCGTGCGCTGGCGGCTGGACTCCTGGCGCTCCTCCTGCTGCAGGCGCTTCTGCTTCTGCTCCAGCCAACCGGAGTAGTTGCCCTCGTAGGGGATGCCGCGGCCACGGTCCAGCTCGAGGATCCAGCCGGCGACGTTGTCCAGGAAGTAGCGATCGTGGGTGATCGCGACGACCGTGCCCCTGTAGTCGTGCAGATGCTGCTCCAGCCACGCCACCGACTCGGCGTCCAGGTGGTTGGTCGGCTCGTCGAGCAGCAGCAGGTCGGGCTGGCGCAGCAGCAGGCGGCACATCGCCACGCGCCGGCGCTCGCCGCCGGAGAGCGTGCTCACGTCAGCGTCGGCCGGGGGGCAGCGCAGCGCGTCCATCGCGTACTCGAGCGTGGTGTCGAGGTTCCAGCCGTCGACCGTGTCGATCTGCTCCTGCACCCGCGAGAACTCGTCCGCGGTCTCGTCGGAATAGTTCATCGAGAGCTCGTTGAAGCGGTCCAGCAGAGCCCGGATCTCGGACACCCCGTCCTCGACGTTGCCACGCACGTCCTTGGCGGGATCAAGGTCGGGCTCCTGGGAGAGCATGCCGACGGTCGCCTTGGCGCCGAGCTGCGCCTCGCCCTGGTACTCGGTGTCCAGGCCGGCCATGATCCGCAGCAGAGTCGACTTGCCGGCGCCGTTGTAGCCGAGCACGCCGATCTTGGCCCCGGGGTAGAAGGACAGCGAGACGTCGGTCAGCACCTGCTTGTCGGGCGGGTACCGGCGCGAGAGCTTGTGGGTGGTGAAGATGTACTGGGCCGCCATCGCCGCTTGAGGATAGGAGGCACGGCCGGCCGCCGTGCGAACAGCCGGCCGGCAGCCGGGTCAGCCCGGCTGGCTCAACGACGTTTGCGACCGCGTCTTACAGGCCGCCAGCGTCACGCAGCGCGTCGGCCTTGTCGGTCAGCTCCCAGGTGAAGTCGGGCTCCTCGCGGCCGAAATGGCCGTAGGCGGCGGTCTGCTGATAGATCGGCCGGTGCAGGTTCAGATACTCGCGAAACGCGCCCGGGCGCAGGTCGAAGTGCTCGGAGATGAGCTCGAGGATCCGCCCTCGCCCAATCTTCTCGGTTCCGAACGTCTCGACCATGATCGATACGGGCTGTGAGACCCCGATCGCGTAGGCGACCTGGACCTCGGCCCGGTCGGCAAGACCGGCCGCGACGACGTTCTTGGCCACGTAGCGCGCCGCGTAGGCGGCCGAGCGGTCGACCTTGGAGGGGTCCTTGCCCGAGAAGGCGCCGCCGCCGTGACGGGCCATGCCGCCATAGGTGTCGACGATGATCTTGCGCCCGGTCAGGCCGCAGTCACCCATCGGGCCGCCGATCACAAAGCGACCCGTGGGGTTGACCAGGAAGCTGCGCTGCAGCGTCGCCGCGTCGTACATGTCGGCCGGCAGCACCGGCTCGACGACGTGTTCCCAGAGGTCGGCCGAGATGTGACTCTCGGCGCCCTCGGCATGCTGGCTGGAGATGAGCAGCTTCTCGACCGAGACCGGCCTGCCGTCGACGTAGCGGACGCTCACCTGGGTCTTGCCGTCCGGGCGCAGGTAGGGCAGCGTCCCGTCCTTGCGCACCTCGGCCAGGCGCCGCGCGAGCTTGTGGGCGAGCGCAATCGGGATCGGCATCAGCTCCGGCGTCTCGCGTGTCGCGTAGCCGAACATCATGCCCTGATCACCGGCGCCGGCCACGTCGAGCTCGTCGTGGGTGCCGCCGCGGTGCTCAAAGCCCTCGTCGACTCCCTGGGCGATGTCCGCGGACTGCTTGTCGATCGCGTTGATGACCGCGCAGGTCCTGCAGTCAAAGCCAAAGGCGGCGTCGGTATAGCCGATGCGCTCGATCGTCTTGCGGGCGATCTGCTGAATGTCCACGTAGGTGTCGGTGGTGATCTCGCCCGAGACCACCACCAGGCCGGTGTTGACCAGGGTCTCGCACGCCACCCGTCCCTTGGGATCGTCGGTGAGGACGGCGTCGAGCACGCCGTCGGAGATCTGATCGGCGATCTTGTCGGGGTGTCCCTCCGTGACCGACTCGGAGGTGAACAGGAACTCGTTTTCGCTGGCGCTCATGGGCAGATGTCAACCTTTTCGCTTACGGGTGATCTCAAGTAGGTAGGCGACCATCATCTCGCTCTCCCCGAACTTCAGGTGATACGCGTCGGAATGTTCCTCCACACGGGTGATCTGCTCACTCTTGGCCCTGAACATGTCCGTGAACTCGAAGAACGAGAAGTCCACAACCCTAGCCACATAGCCGTGGCGATCGAGCAGCTCGGCCGTTCGCCGCTCGCCGATGATCGACAGCTGCATCATGTACGCCGTGCCGTCCTCGGCCAGTGCCTCGGGCAGCATGTGGATGAGGTGATCGAGCAGATTGCGCCCCCAGTAATCCAGCGGCCGGTGCGAGGTGGCCTGCTCGAAGGGGTCGACCGGGGTCTGGTAGAGGCTGGCCACGATCACGTCGTAGCGCTCCTCGGGGACCCACGGATACAGATCCTGGGCCGCCGCCGAGATCCGGTCAGCGACGCCGTT
>JALYZB010000075.1 GCA_030945945.1 Actinomycetota bacterium
GGGCCGTCTCGTCGCGAGCGGTCAGTCGGTGACGGGCGTGGAGGCGGTCGACGCCGCGCACGAGGGGGACGGCATTGCCGCCGAGACCGTGCGCTGGTGGGCACAGCGGATGGGGATCGGAATCGCCAACGCGATCAACATCTTTGACCCCGAGGAGGTGGTGATCGGCGGCGGCGCCGCCCGTGCCGGGGAGCTTCTGCTCGGGCCGGCCCGTGAGGTTGCGGCCGGCTTCGTGGTTCCCGGGCTCGGCCGGCGGACGCTGATCCGCGTCGCTCGGCACGGGGTGCGGGCCGGGGTCCTCGGCGCCGCGCTGCTCGCCGTCCACGAGCTGGCCGACGCGCCCGCTCCCGCCCCCACGGAGGTCGCGCCATGATCGTCGCCTGCGGCTTTGACCACGCCGGCTTCCCGCTTCGGGACCGGCTGCTGCCGCACATCGAGATGCTTGGTCACGAGGTGCTCGATCTCGGCACCGACAACGGAGCGCCGATCGACTATCCCGACAAGGCCCTGCAGGTCGGGCAGGCGATCGTCACCGGGGCAGCGCAGCGCGGGATCATCGTCTGCGGCTCGGGCGCCGGGGTGTCGGTGGCGGCGGGCAAGATCGTCGGGATCCGCGCGGCGACGATCCATGACACCTACACCGCGCACCAGGCCGTCGAGCACGACGATGTCAACGTGCTGTGCCTCGGCGGCCGCGTGATCGGCGTCGAGGTCGCGGCCGAGATCGTCACCGCGTTCCTCGGCGCGGTGGTCTCCGACGAGGAACGTCACGTACGGCGCCGGGCCAAGATCGACGAGATCGAGCGCACCGGCGGCGACGGCGGTCGGCTCTAGTGGCTGAGCGCGACCCGCTTGTCGTGGTACGCCACGGTGAGACGGAATGGAGCGCCGCCGGGCGTCACACCGGCATGACCGACATCCCCCTCACCGAGGCGGGGCGCGAGGGCGCCGCGGCCCTGGCCCCGCGACTGGGCACCGAGGACTACGCGCTCGTGCTCTGCAGTCCGCTGATCCGCGCTCGGGAGACCTGCGAGCTGGCCGGATTCGAGGGGGTCGCCCAGCTCTGTCCGGACCTCGTCGAATGGGATTACGGTGACTACGACGGCCTGACCACCCCGCAGATTCGCGAGCGCGACCCTGACTGGGACCTGTGGCGTGACGGGTGTCCGGGTGGCGAGCCCCCAGCGGAGGTGGGCGTTCGTGCGGACCGGGTGCTCGAGCGGTTCGCGACCGCCGACGGGCCTGGACTCGCCTTCGCCCACGGGCACAGCCTGCGCGTCCTCACCGCACGCTGGTTGGTCATGGAGCCCGCCGCGGGCGCTCGCTTCCAACTTGCGGCCGCCGGGATCGGACGGTTGGGCTGGGAGCGCGAGACGCGGGTCATCGAGCAGTGGAACGCATGACTTAAGTGATTCCCCGATTTCGGTCGCGCGCCACTTAGGCAAGGCACTGGCCGGTGGCATGCAGTACGCGTTCGATCCCCGCCACGGGGCGCCGGCTTCAACGCCACCGACCTGCGGACACTGGCGTCCTGGACGGTGGCCGGCGTGGTCCTGATGCTGCGCTTCCCTGCGCAGCCCCCGGGGCGAGGGGCATGACCGACGCAGCCGACGCGCTGAGCAACGCGCCCCGGGGCGGCGACAGCGTGTTGGACCGGGTGATGGCCAGCCGGCGCGGCGGGTGGGTGGCCGGCCCGCGCCGTGGCGGCGCAGCACGCTGGCCGCGCTGATCTGGCTGGCATTCATCGGCTTCCCGCTCGTCAACGCGGTCATCAACACGGGCTCGGTGTTGGACAAGGTCCTGACGCGTGACGGTCAGTGACCGTCCCGGATGGGGCTTTCTCTTCTCCTCCTGCGCGGCCTGCGTGGCCCTGTGGCCGGCCGACGCCGGCTTTCTGGCAATCGTCGTGCTGACGCTCGCGGCCGGCGGCGCCTGCGTGGTCGGCGGCGGACCGGCGGGGGAGGGCGTCGGCTACGGCGCGAGTACGATCGGCGTCGGGCTGCTGATGGTCCGACTGCGCGACCTGCCGACCCGCAACGACGAGCTCAACGAGGCGCGGGCCGAGCTCGCCGATGTGGCGGTGGCCCCAGGAGCGCGCGCTTCGCCCGTGACCTGCACGACCTGCTCGGCCACAGCCTGTCGGTGATCGCGCTCAAGGCCGAGCTGGCTGGCAAGCAGATGGCCGAGCGGCCTGACGACGCCGCGGTCGAGGTCCGGGAGGTGGAGGTGGTCGCGCTGACCAACGTCATCCGCCACAGCGGCCCACGGCGCTGCTCGGTCCGCGTGACCGCCGGCCTCCTCGATACCGCGGTCGAGGTCCTCGACGACGGGCGGGGCACGGGCAACGCCCGACCTCGAAGTCGTGGCCCAGGTGGCGCGCGGAGACGAGGTCCTGGCCGTGGCGCAGGATGTCGTGCCCGACGTGGCGCGGCTCGACATCGAGATGCCGGGAGCGACCGGTCTTCAGGCCGCCGAGACGCTGAGCACGGCGATGCCCGGGTGCCGGATCCTGATCCTCGCCACCTTCGGGCGTCCGGGCTACCTGCGCCCGACGATGGAGAGCGGCGCCTCGGGCTCTCTGCTCAAGGACTCTCCGGCCACGAGCTGGCCTCGGCCATCCGCCGGGCCATGGCCGGCGAGCGGATCCCCGATCCGGGACTCGCCGCGGCCGCCCTCTCACAGGGCGAATCACCGCTGACCCCGCGCGAGCACGAGGTGATGGCCGCCTTCCGCGAGCACGCCACCGCCGCCGAGCTGGCGGGCGCGCTGTATCTGGCCCCGGGCCCGGTGCGCAACCACCTGTCGTCCGTGATGCAGAAGCTCGACGCCCGCAACCGCGGGCAGGCGGTGGGCCGGGCCGAGGAGCGCGGTTTCTAGTGTCGTGCGCCCCCGCGTTCCCGGGGCCCGCGCGCGTTACGCGGTCAGTGCGGCTGAGAGGATTCGAACCTCCACGCCCGTGAGGGCACGGCGACCTGAACGCCGCGTGTATACCAGTTTCACCACAGCCGCTGGTGGCTCTGGAACTTAGCAAGCGGGGGCGCGGTCAGCGCACGCGGATGGCGCGGCGCAGCAGCGTCCGGTGTCGGTGGCGCACGACGAACACGGCGGCTGGTGCCGTTGGCGTACCGGATTGTGCGACTGCTCCCACTGGGCTGCGCCTTGAGCTGGCCGGTGGCCGGCATCAGGAACGCCCGAGGCGGGTGGCCGTCCGGGTCGGAGTTGGTGGCAGTGGGACGACCGTCGGCGGCCGGCGTGAAGCCGTCACCCCGCGGCGTCTCGCCCCGCCCGCGCCCGAGCATGCCGAGGAAGTTGTCGTAGGAGCGGTTCTCCAGCATCAGCACCACCACGTGCTCAATGCCCGGCATCGTGTCGGTGCCGGCGAACAGCGCAGCCGCGGGCCGTGAATCGGGATGGCGCACCCGCGCCCGGCCCAGCCCAGCCAGGGCGTGAGCACGGCTCGGTGTCGGAACCGAGCTGGCATGCGCGGGACGGGCCCACGCCCGCAGGCCGCTCAGGGCGCCGCCGAGTGTGGCGCCGGTCGCGGCGCCGACGCCATCGAGAAGAACGCGCCGGCGCGTCAGCCCGGTCGTCGGAGGTCCACCGTCGGCAGGGGGAGATGGAAGAGCGTGCAGTAGTTACCGGAAAGTGGTGCGAAGCTTCCGAGCGTCCACGCTCAGTTGTGACCTTCGCGGTGACCCGACCGCGCTAAGCTCTTTGCCGCCGTGCGACGCTTGGCCTTCGGCCGTGCTGAGCAGGCTCTGCGCCGCTATCGTCCAGGGGACTAGGACGCCGCCCTCTCACGGCGGAAACCGGGGTTCGAATCCCCGTAGCGGTACTTCGAATCCCCCGTGTTCACGGGGGATTCCGTCCGGTATCGAGTGCCCAACTCTGGTGGCGGAGGTCCCGCTCGCGCCGGTAGCAGGGTGACGGTCGCAGCGTGCACCGTCGCGGCGCTGCGTATGCGAGCCGGTCGGCGCCATCAACACTGCCGCTTCCCACGCGGCTCAAGGCGTTAGCGCGCACGATTCAGATGTCGCAAGGCAATCGTGCGCCGCGCGCCGACGTCACCACGAGTGCGATCGTGCGGACTGCGGTCGCCGGACACCCGGTCCTGGAGCGAAAGCACGTGGCGGCCCCTTCGTCGGTCAGTCGGCGCATGCCTGACAGGAAAATCCCTTCAGGGTTGGGTGGTGCTGTGGGTCAGGCGGCTTGGGGTACCTCCTTGAGGGTGACCTGGTGTCTGAGCGCTTGGAGTTGAGCGACGAGGCGTTTGGTGATCCGTTCTGGGTCGTGTTTGCGGTAGTAGTCGCCGCCGAGGTCGACGTACAGCTCGCCGGTTAAGAGCGTGTGCCAGCACGCGATCAGGATCGAGTGTTTGACCGCGCCGAGTGCTCGCTTGTGACCGCGGCGTGGTCTCAGGCGGGCGTATTGGGCGGCGAGGTACGCGTCGTTGGTGCGGATCGCGGCCATCGCTGATTGCTCGAGCGCCCAGTCAAGCCATTTGGAGCCGTTGCGGGTCTTGCCCGAGCGGCGTTTGCCGGCGGATTGGTCGTTGCCGGGGTATTGCCCGGCCCAGGACGCGAGGTGTTTGTCGGTCGGGAACAGCGACATGTCAACGCCGATCTCGGCGATGATGCATTCCGCGTTGCGTCGTTGAACGCCGGGGATTGTGCAGAGCAGTGCAACGGCTGTCTCGAAAGGGGCGATCTGTTCCCCGATTGCTTGCGGTCAGCCTGGCGATTTGCTGGTCTAGGAAGTCGAGGTGAGCGAGGATCGCGTCCACACGGCGTGAAGATGATCAAAGCGGCCCTCCAACGCGTCCCGCAGCGCCGGGATCTTCTTGGGAAGCTGGCCGCGCGCGAGATCGCCCAGCACGTTGGGGTCGGTGCTGCCAGCCACGAGCGCATCGAGCATGTCCCGTCCGGACTTGCCGAGCATGTCGGTCGCGACGCAGTCGAGCTTGATCCCGGTGTCCTCTAACGCCTTGTGCAGCCGGTTGGCTTCGCGTGCGCGTTCCTGGATCTGCGTCTTGCGATAGCGCGTCAGGTTCCTGAGCGCGCGGATCGGTTTCGGCGGCACAAAGCTCGCCCTGAGCAGGCCGGCCTCCGCGAGCTGGCACAACCACTCCGCGTCTTGACATCGGTCTTGCGTCCCGGGACCTGCTTCACATGCCAAGCGTTCACGAGCAGGCACTCAAACACGTCCTCGAGAACTGCCCAGACCGGCTTCCATAGACACCGGTGGCCTCCATCACGACCTGCGTGACCCCGAACGCCGACAACCAATCAAGCAGCGTGAGCAACCCCGCGACCGTCGTCTGAAACTGCGCGACATGCTGCTCGCGTGAACGACCCTCGCCCGGCACCCGCACGCACGCGGTGACCTGCTCCTGATGCACATCCAGCGCAGCTAGACGCTCAACGACCGTCTCCATCTCGCCTCCGAGAACGTGATCGACAGGATCGCCGCCCAGGGGCCTCTGAGAACTAACGAATCTGACACGCGTGCTCTGGGCAACAATCCCGAACACCGGGGAGACCCACACGCCAAACTATGCTCGGGCTCACACGCACCAAGGCAAAACCGGCGTCAAGGGCGACCCCGACAGCATCCAACATTTTCACTGATCCGAGACCGGCCGCCAGGCCAGCCCAACTATGCAAATGCCGCCGACCGCCAGGGTCGACCGGCTTCTGCAAAAGCGGCATTGCAGCCGTCTGGAAGCTTGAGCCGAGACTGCTGGTTCTGCCACGGCTGTGCTTGCAACTCGGCGGGATCGTGGCTAACCCCATCCCGGCCCAAGTGTCGGCGCAGCGAGCGGCACAGGCCGCAGGATGCTCGCGTTGCCGGCGATGCAGGCATCTTGCCGGAGCAGACGAGCCGCGTTCTCGGACTCGGAAGCAGGGCAGTCACGAACGCCGACATCGCGCCCGACGTCGCGATCTCATCCGTCGAGCCGTGCGCCGCTTTCCCGCAGGTGCTAGCCGGAGTCCGGCAAACGACGGGGTCTCCGGACTGACCCTTTGGCGGCCGAGCAGGTGCTTCGACGCCGGGCGGCGGGTTGCTGAGATTGCTCCAGCCCGGATTATGCCGAGGATTCAGCCACCAACCCCAGCAACCACCGGCGATCTCAGCCCCCGCTCGGCATAACTCGCGGCTCGGCATAAGCGGATGAGACGGAAGGCCGCTTCGCCGGACGCGCGTCGCGTGCGACGCTGGTACTCGGTGGCCCCAAAGCCCTTCCACGTCCGAGCGGAATGCTCGTCGAGCACTACTGGGCGATGTTGGCAACAGCGGGGAGCCGCCGCCGTGAGCATGGTCGTGCTGGGGCACCGGCTGCATCGTGAGCGGTGCCCGAACCGGTCACGGCAAGGGCGCCGGCGAATGCACCGGCACGGGCAAGGGCACTGGCAGCGGTGGCACGGGAAAGGGCACTAGCAGCGGTGGGACGGGCAAGGGCACTGGTAGCGGTGACACCGGCACCGCTACCTGCACTGGCACCTGCACTGGCACCGGTGGCACGGGCAGCGGTGCCGGCATCGGAGTTGGACCACCGCTGCCCGAAGGCGGGCTGGGGGGGGCGCCTGAGGTGCCACCTTCGCCGGAGGGCAGGCTGGCCGGGCTGGGGCCGGACGGACCCTGGCCGCCGTGAGTTTCCGGCGAAGACCCCGAAGGCCGCGGTGCCCCGCCACCTTCGCGCGGCGACCCTGCCACCTGGGGAGCACGTAAGCGACTGCTCAGCGAAGGCAGGGATACGACCGCTCGCGAAGTGGCGCCGACGACCGCTTGCCCCTGCTCGAAGTGCCGTCGCCTCGGCGTTGCCCGTGTCCTCGCGCCGATGGACACTTGCGCCGGCGTCGCTCGGGCGGTCAGCGCGTGGCCGGCCGCGACGGTCCTTGCCGGGTGGTGCGATTTGGTGACCGGCAGGACAAGGCTCGGCACGGCGGCGGCTGCGGTGCCGACAGCCACCGTAACAGCCAGCATCTGCGCGGAGGACGTGACACCGGCGACGAGCCGTGAGTTAACTCGCTCCGGGAGGCTCCTCACCGCGGCCCAGAGCGCGACCGGGCGTCGACCGTAATCCTGGCCGCAAAACGCGCGCACGACGGTCAGATCAAGCTGGGTTCCCGCCTCGTTGCGAATGATGTCGATCGCGTTCTTGCGCGGACGTGCGGACCGGTACGGGCGCGCCGAGGTGATTGCGTCGAAGGTGTCGGCTACGGCGATGATCCGTGCCCCGAGCGGGATCTCCCGGCCGGAAAGGCCATTCGGATACCCGGTCCCGTCGAGCCGCTCGTGGTGGTGGCGCACGATCGATGTCAATTCTGCGTCGCCGAACACCGCCGCCATCCGTGCCCCGTCCAGGGGGTGGCGCTTGATCACGTCGAACTCCGCGTCGGTCAGGCGGCCGGCCTTGTTCAGGATCACCCTCGGCGTCTCGATCTTCCCGACATCATGGACGGCGGCAGCCTTGCGGATGCGGGCCACCTGCTCGCGCGGGAGGCCCATCCGCCTGGCGATGATCCAGGAATGGCGGGCGACCCGGCGGGAATGACCGTTGGTGTAGTGGTCCCTGGCCTCCAGGCGCTTGGCGAGTGCTTCCAGCAGCATCCCCTGATTCTCGACACTCAGTCCGCCGCTGACGCCCACCGACTCGAGCCGCTCGAGCGCGGAGGACAGTCGGCGCTCCCTACGCCAGCGCCGGACGAACCCCCAGATCAGCAAGTCCCCGAACAGGACGTCTCCGGAGCCGCTGCGTGTCTGCCAGAACGCGCTGCCCAGATAGGAGAGGCCGAGCGCAAGGGCCATCCCCAGGGCCATCCCCACGACAGGCGATTGGACCGTTCCCGAGGTGTATAGCCACGACACGGTCGAGATCGGGCATACGACGACCAGAAGCGTCGCGGCGGTAACCTGCAGCAGGTATGAGCTGAAGTGAAGCGACGTTGGATGCTCGCCCATAGTGGGAGCGCCTCTTGGTCGTTGGAACTGTCCACTGCGCTGTACGTTCGTCTACTGGCATCGGGCGGATGTGCCCGAAGGTGAAGTTCCGGTCGCTGCGGCTGGACACATGTCCGGCCAGCCGGCACCGGTGCGCCTTCAAGCGACACGGCGATCCGTCAGGCGCAAACGGAAGACGGTCAGCTTTGCAGGCGGATGCGCACCACCTGGATAGGCGTGCGCCCGCTCGCGACCCCCTTCTCGCGCGGACCGGCTGGCCGCTGCCCGTGACCCACGGCGTTCAGCCGCCACAGCCGACCGTTGTAGTGCGACTGGCCGGGCGGCGATCGTCGGTCAAGCGGACGTTTGAGCAGCTCGAGTCCCAGCTCGATGCCGCGGCCATACAGCTTGACACCGCCCTCCTGGACCGCATCGACGAGATCGTGGCGCCCGGGCACGCCTCCGTAGGAGTGGCTGCTCGACGCCTGAGACGTCCGGCCTCGCCCAGTTCTGGCGCTTGCAGCTGCCGCGTTTCGCACGATCACTTTGAGCCTTCCGCGCGGCGGGTCACGCGAGCGCTTCGGCGACCAGGCTATCGCAAAACCGAATCGCCTCCTGAGAACCAGACGGAGTAGAGATCTTGACCTTTTGGATCACGATCGGGTGGAGGTATAGCCCGTGCACTGCGAACATAGACACGTGCGGTCCCGGGTGATCATTGCGGTGGCGGTCATGTTTACGCTGGCCGTTGCCACGGCGCCGAGCTTCGCGGCTGCTCCGACTGTGGTGCTGGGTTCGCGAGGGTTCGCACCTCACGGCAGCGGGTGGGGAACTGCCCATCCGGGCGAGATCTTCAACGGCGGCGACCCCAGCGGGTTGGTGTCGCATATTCGGTGGTCAAGCTGGGGAGGACCATCGGCGAGCGGGCAGGGCAAGAACGCGATCTTCAAACCCCATGGCGGCTATTACAGCCAGCTGGTTCCCATCGAGCTGCGCGCTACTGACCGGGGGCGCTGCAGCAAGGCGGGATCCCTGGCCTACCGAAAGCTCTACGCTCGAGAGCCGAGCCGTCCTGGTGGTCCATTTGGGAAGTGGTTCTTGTGGTCCGGCTCGAAGACGATCTGCCGGCTCTCTTTCTGAGCGCCCTCTAGGACGCGCACCGAATGGGTGCTGTCGCGTCGCCGTCCAAGAGCCCCAAGCCGAAAATGCTGGGACGTAGGTAAAGGCCGGATCGACGACCAGGACAAGCGCTTTGCTTTCCACCGACACCAATCCGTGTAATCGTAATGGGACGCTTGGATTGCAGGCGCGTCCCCATGGGTCAGCCGCCGACCGTCCGCTTCCTGCTGCTCCACGGAGCGTGTGAG
>JALYZB010000089.1 GCA_030945945.1 Actinomycetota bacterium
TGGCCGGTGGCTTCGGTCAGGTTGAAGACCCACAGGGCGTTGATGACGATCCACATGATCGGCCAGAAGCCGAACGCAGCGCCCTCGAGCGCTGAGTCCGCGGCCTGGCCCACCGGCATGCTGTAGACGATGACCGCGACGAGGATCGCCACCAGCAATGACAACAGCGCCGCGGTGTGCGCCTTGAACCTGAGGACGCCGAGCAGCAAGAACAGCGCCAGCAACGGCAGCACCGCGAAAATCGATGTGAGGCCCAGCGAGTGCGAGACCGGGTCGAGTACCTGCTTGTACACGTCGTTTCCTCCCTCAAGGCGTTGACGCAATGGCGTTTACCCGGAGGGCCGGTTCGCCAAGCAGGCGATCTGACGGCTGCTACGGTAGGCGCCGATGGCCACCGCCCCCTCAGAGCCGCTTCCCCAGCGTCTTGCGGCAATCCGCGAGCAGCTCACGCTGCTGGCGGATTATCTTTGACCCCGCTGAACTGGAGCAGCGCGCCGCCGCGCTCGAAGGCGAGATGGGAGCGACCGGCTTCTGGGACAACCAGGAGCGCGCCGCGCAGGTAAGTGGCGAGCATGCGCGGGCCAGCCGAAAGCTAGCCGTGTTCTGTGAGCTGCAGCGCGACGTGGACGACCTCGAGCCGCTGGCCGAACTGGCTGAGGACGACCCCGAGATGGCGGCCGAGCTCGAGGATCAGGTCTCCGCTGTTCAGGAGCGGCTCGCCACCCTGGAGGAGGAGCGCCTGTTCTCCGGCCGGTACGACGCCGGCGACGTCCTGGTCACCGTCAACGCGGGTGCCGGCGGCACCGACGCCCAGGACTGGGCGGAGATGGTCCTGCGCATGGAGATGCGCTGGGCCGAGAAGCGGGGCTTCGGGGTCGAGCTGCTCGAGGCATCACCCGGCGAGGAGGCCGGGATCAAATCCGCCACGTTCCGGGCCAAGGGCGAGAACGCCTACGGGCTGTACGGCTCGGAGAAGGGGGTGCACCGGCTCGTGCGCCTGTCCCCGTTCGATTCGGCCAACCGCCGCCAGACGAGCTTCGCCGGCGTCGAGGTCTCGCCGGTCGTGGCGGCGACGGCCGAGGTTGAGATCGATGACGATGACCTGCAGATCGACACCTACCGGGCCAGCGGCGCCGGCGGTCAGCATGTCAACAAGACCGACTCGGCGGTGCGGATCACCCACAAGCCAAGCGGGGTCGTCGTCCAATGCCAGAACGAACGCTCGCAATCCTCCAACAAGGCCACGGCGATGGCGATGCTCCGCTCCAGACTGGTCGAGCTGGAGGAGCGCAAGCGCCGCGAGGAGATCGCGCGCGAGCGAGGGGAGGCCCAGGACGTCAACTTCGGGTCCCAGATCCGGTCCTACGTGCTGCACCCTTACACGATGGTCAAGGACCATCGCACCGGGTACGAGATGGGAGACGCGAACCGTGCGCTCGACGGTGACCTGGACGGCTTTGTCCGTGCCTACCTGCTGAAGGCGGCCAAATGACCATCTCCCATGACGAGGAGCGCACCGGCGTGGCCTCCGAACCGGGCGCCTCATCCCCGGGCTTGCCCGGCTCCCCGGCCCCGCGTTCCCTGCCCACCGCCCCCTACCTGGAGGCGCTGGTCTCCTACGGTTTCCGGGGCTCGGTTCGCTTTCACGTGCCCGGTCACAAGGGCGGCCCCGGGGCCGACCCGGGCCTGCGCAGCGCGATGGGCGAACGGGCTCTGGCGTTGGACATCTGCCAGGACATCGAGGGCATCGACACCGGCGCCAGCCCGACGCCCTACGAGCGCGCCGAGCAGCTGGCTGCGGCCGCCTACGGCGCCCGCCAGACCTGGTTTCTCACCAACGGCGCCACACAGGGCAATCACGCGCTTTGCCTCGCGCTGGCCACGCCGGGGCGCCACGTGCTCGTCCAGCGCAACTCGCACGCCAGTGTCGTCGATGGGCTCGTGCTCAGCGGTGGCATGGCCAGCTTCGTCAACCCCGAGTTCGACGAGGAGCTGGGGATGGCCAACGGGGTCACACCGGAGGCGCTGGCGGCGGCCCTGGAGCGTTCGCCCGACATCTCGGCCGCATTCATCGTCTCGCCGACCTATTACGGCATGGCCGCGGACATCCGCGGCTGCGCCGAGGTGGCCCATGCGGCCGGGGTAGCGCTCGTCGTCGACTGTGCCTGGGGTTCGCACTTCGGCTTTCATCCCGCCCTGCCGGAGTCGCCGGTGGCCGCCGGAGCTGACGCCGTACTGACCTCGACGCACAAGATCGTCGGCAGCCTCACCCAGTCGGCGATGCTCCATGTCGCCACCGGCGGGCGGATCGATCCCGATCAGGTGGCCCGCTGCGTGCGGCTGCTGCGCTCCACCAGCCCCAACTCGCTGCTGCTCGCCTCCCTGGACAGTGCGCGTCGCCAGCTCGCCATTCACGGCGAGGCGCTGCTGGACCGGACTATGGCCGCCTCGGCCCGGGCACGCATCGAGCTCGATGCCATCCCCGGCTGCTCGGTGGTCGGCCAGGACATGGTCGGCCGGCCGGGAGTGGCCGGCTGGGACCCGCTGCGGATCGTTATCGACGTGCGCGGCACCAGCTGCACCGGCTACGAGCTTGCCGCCGAGCTGCGGGCCAACTACGACATCTACGTCGAGCTGGCCACTCACGCCACGCTCGTGCTCGTGCTCGGGATGGGACAACCGGTCGAGCCGCTGGAGCGCTTCACGCACGACTTCTCCGAGACGGTGCGCCGCAGCGGGCGATCCGGCCACGGTCCCGCGATCGTCCGGCTACCGGCCCAGCACGAGCATCAGACCGTCGTCCCGATCCGGGATGCGTTCCTCGGGGAGGGTGAGACGGTGCCCGTGGACGAGGCGGTCGGGCGGATCTCGTGTGAGTCGATCGCCGGATACCCGCCCGGGGTGCCGTCGCTGCTGCCGGGGGAGCGGCTCACCGCCGAGGTGGTCTCCTATCTACGCGACCTGACGTTGGCCGGTGCGCGACTGCACGGCGCCGCCGATCCGACCTTCGAGACGATCCGGGTCCTCAGCGCCGAGCACTGAGGCGGCGGGCGCTCAGCTGCCGGGACGCAGGGGATAAGGCCCCTCTTTCGGGTGCCGGCCCCGACTAAATGGGTGCCCGGCCACCTTGGACCGGGCACCCACCGCCTTTACTTAACGATGATCGTCCCCTGCATTTGCGGGTGGATCAGGCACACGAAGTGGTAGGTGCCTGGTTGGGTGAACCGGATCTGGCGCGAGGAGGGGTTCGGCGTCTTTGGGTCCCGAGACAGAACACCGACATTGCCGAAGCCGTTGCCATGGGAGGTGGGACTCAACACGATCGGCTGCACCGGATCACTCGGGAAGTCGCCGATCGGTGACGGGACCGGGCTCCGATAGGTCTGAGCCAGTGCCTTCAGGTAATCCTTCGGTCCGAACGTCGCGGTGTGGATCTCTCGGGTGCGGGATGACATGGTGAAGGTCACGGCCGTCCCGGACGGCACGGTCAGCGTGGTCGGGAACATCTGGAACAGCTCGAGGCCGCCTGAGCCCGCGCGGCCGAGGCCTACCGTGTCCGCCGGCTCCTTCTTGCCGGCGATTTGCTTGGCCGACTTGGCCGCGGCGGTGACCTGCGCGGTGAGCGCGGCCGAGTCCTGCCTGGCCGTTGGAATCTTCTCGTGCTTGGCCTTGACGACCACGAATCCGACCATCCCGTAGTGGACGTCACAGAAGAACTTGTAGGTGCCCGCCCGGGTGAACTTGACGTTCAGCGGCTTCGTTGCGCCGGGTCCGGTCGGAATCCCGCTGTCGATGCCCGTGGTGCCGTCGTAGGTGTGTGGGCCGCTGGGGCCGAAGAGCTTTGCATTGAACGGGAGGGTCGGGACCTTGCCGTTGAACCAGAACGGGCTCCCGGCCGCGTCGTTGAAGCCGGAGGCCAACGCTCCGGGCACGACCAGGGGCTGATCGGTCCCGCCGCTGGCGGGTAGATCAACGGTGTGAA
>JALYZB010000115.1 GCA_030945945.1 Actinomycetota bacterium
CGGCGCCGTGACGAACTCGACGCCGGCATCGCACATTCGTTCGTACGATGACTGAAAGTCGTCGACGCGCAGAAACAGTCCGACGCGGCCCGCGAATTGGTCCCCGACGACCTGCACTTGCCGCTCAGCGTCGGCGAGCGCGAGGAGGAGCGCGGTCGTAGCGCCGGGCGGTCGCACGACCACCCAACGCTTCGGACGCCGGTCGCTGGTGGTCAGCGATGGCGAGTCCTCGACGAGCTCGAAGCCAAGGACGTCAACAAAAAAGGTGATCGCCTCGTCATAGTCATCAACGATGAGAGCGACCTGCTCGAGGTGCATGGGGACGAAGGGAACCACGGCGACCGGACACCTGTCAGTGCTTGAGCCTGTCGAGGCCGATCTACTAACGGGACTTCGTCGCCCTGGTGGACGCCGCTCTCGGCGCGCTGAACGGGCGGCCCGTGTCAAACGCGGCGTCAAACGAACGGCTACGGACGAGCCCACTCCGCTTGACGCGGCATCCGCGCAGCCGCCCGAATCGCCCGTATGTATAGGCGATCAGGCGGATCGGGTCCGATCAGACGGACCGGGATCACGGGCTCAGCCCCTGAAGGTCGCGGGGTTCGGCTGGGCCGCCTACGCGGCGGCCGCCTCATCTCCCGCGACCATTCCGCGATGCATGACGCGGTCTCCGACGACCCCGCTGTGGTCGGCGCGGTGCATGACGCATCGGTTGTCCCAGACAAGGATGTCGTCCGGAGACCAGGCGTGGCGGTGGATGTTCTCCTCGCGGGTCGAGTGCGCGAAGAGGTCGGCGACGGTGCGCCGCGCCTCCTCGTCGGGCATGTTGCTGATCGCGACGCAGCGGCTCGGCGTCGACATGTAGAGGGCGGTCCGCCCGGAGGTCGGGTGACGCTGGAAGACCGGGTGCTCGGCGGCTTTCTCGTCGTCCTCGCCGAGCTCCAGTCCGGTCACGACGTGGGTCATCGTGCGCCCGTGCAGTGCGTCACGCAGGTCCTGCGCCAGCGTCTCGTAGGCCCGGTACTGGTTGGTGAAGAGCGTCTCGCCGCCCTGCTCGGGGATGCTGACCGCGCGCAGTGCGGTGTAGATCGGCGGGTGGCGGATGTAGGTGGTGTCGACATGGAAGGTGCTACGTGGCGGCGTCGCGCGCCCGATGTTGCTGACGACGTTGAGGTCGGGCTGGCCCTCGACGGCGGTCTCGCCCGTGGTGAACGTCAGCTCGCCAAAGCGCTTCAAAAATGCGACAAACGCGGCGTCGTCGATCGCCTGAGCGGGGAGCGCGAGGACGCCGTGCGTGGCGAGCAGTTCACGCAGCTGCTCGACGGTGCCGGCATCGAGGTCGGTGACGGCGAGATCGGTGACGACCGCGCCGATCGGGTCTGAGACGGTGTACCTCACGTGGCGCTCCTTGACGAGATCGGGGTGACAGCTGACGCATCGAGGGCAGCGTTGATGACGTTGCGAAACAGCTCTTCGGTGGCGATACCGGCCGCCTGGGCCATCATCGAGATGACGCTCTGGCGCGCGAACGAGCAGTAGAGCCCGGCCTCGAGGAACCACGGACGGCCAGCGGGGTCGATGCGGAAGTCAACGAGGCTGTAGTGGCGACAGCCGAGCGCGTCGTGACAGCGCCGGGCGGCGTCCCAGACGAGCGCGGTGACCGGGTCGTCCTCGTCGACAATCCACGCCCGGGAGGGCTCCTTGGCGACCAGCGCCAGCTCTCCGCGATCATCGCGCCGGAGCTTGTCGGCGGCATCGCGGATCGGCTTGTCGCGGGGGTCGACGCGGTACTCCTCCAGCGGCAGGGCGATCGGCTCCCCGTCGATGACGACGATTCCGCAGCGGACCTCGCGGCCGAGCTCGACGTAGGCCTCCACGAGCGCCGCTTCGGAGTGCTCGCACGCGCTCGCGATCGCCTCCGGAAGGCGGCCGCGGTCGCGCACCAGCGTGAGGCCGTCGGAGTTGTCTGCGTCGACCGGCTTGACGACGACCGGCGGCTCGATTGCGGCCTGGCCTCCGACACGCACGACGACCCCGCGCGGCACGTCGACGCCGGCCGCGGCGACGACCGCCCGGGCGCGCGCCTTGTGGCTGCTCAGCGCCATGACCTCAGGCGGGTTGCCGACATACGGGATCTCGAGCAGGTCGAACAGACCGCGGTAGTGCGTCATCCCGGGCAGGCAGAACATTTGAGGCACCATCACGTCGACCTGCCGTGCGCCGATGTGCGCGATCGCCTGCGCCGCCGACAGCGCCGGGGCCGATGCGATCCCCCCGGTGCTCAGATCCTCGGGAAATCGCCATCGCCGGTCGGGCGTGACGTAGGCGATGTGTGCTGTGTAGGCGCCGGGGTCGTGCGTCGCGCGCAGACAGTCGCGCGCGTAGAGCCGCGAGAGGTCGCAATAGAAGTCGCTGACCGCCGACCCGACGAGATGCAGGACCTGCAACGGCATGGATCAGTCCCCACCCGGCTCGACGAGCTTGCCGATGTTGAAGTCGATGCGCGACCAGCGGCCCCGGCGGCGCAGGTTGGCGATCAGCAGCGCCGGGATCTGGAGGTGGTGGACCATGAGGAACGGCAGCGGGTCCTCCCAGGCGAAGATCGCCTCCTTGCCGTGAGCGATGCGACCGAGCGTCGCCCGCGCCCGGGCCGGGTGGCGCAGCAGGCGCCACAGCTCGTGGTAGAGCCAGTAGGTCGGGCGGCTGGTGGGCTGCGGGGTCAACGTCGCCACGCCGCGATCGAGGAACGCGCGGGCCACGCCGGGATGGTCATAGAACATGGTGATCGCCG
>JALYZB010000117.1 GCA_030945945.1 Actinomycetota bacterium
AGCTTCCTGGGCGACCTGCACGCCCACGGTCCCGACGCGGTCGAGTTCTTCACCCGCAAAAAGACGGTGACCAGCCGCTGGTTCTCCAGCGGTCAGGGCAGCGGAAGCTACTTCGTCGAGCGCTGATGACCAACGTCGACGACCTTCCCCGCGTTCGCGCTGAGCAGCCCGAGGCGATCGCGGCGGCCGCCGCGGAGTGAATTCGTCCCACCTCGCCGTTCGGCCGCCACGGTCGAGTCCTGATCATCGCGGCCGATCACCCCGCCCGGGGCGTGATCGGCGCGGGCGCGCGCGGCCAGGCCATAGCGAACCGCGCCGAGCTCATCCGGCGCCTCGTCGTGGCTCTTGAGCGCCCTGGCGTCAGCGGCCTGCTCGGAACCTCGGACGTGCTCGCGGATCTGCTCCTGCTCGGCGCGGTGGACGGCAAGCTCGTCGTCGGCCGCTCGCTTCTGTTCCCGCCCGGCGATGACGTCGAGGGCGCGGTGGACGGCGCGGTCGCACTGCTGCAGGCCCGGCCGCCGCGACGACCTAAGTGGCCCGGCCGGCGAGCGCTCGATACGGTTCGGGATCCGGGTCCCTGACCTTTTCGGGGACGCGCCGTGATGCGCCTTCCGCGGAGGCGCGCGCACCTCGACTGTCGCGTTATGAAGCGCGGGCAGCCGGACATCAAAAAGCGGGGTTGCAATGCGGCTGCTCCGGCCTGCGCAAAGAGATCACACACCACTAGGCCGCGACCGTCGACCGCCGAGTTCATCGACCGCCTGATCTGCGCGAGCAACAACAAGATCGCGGACGCGCGAGTGGCCCGCTGGTCGTCCCGCCCGCGGCGCCCTGAGGGTCTCGGACGCGTCGGCAGCTGCGCGAACCTGGTCACTCTGATGCACGCAAGCGTGTAGCCGTGGGCATGGGGGTTGTGCTTGTCGTAGGACGGCGCTACGGGCCGACGTAAGTCGAGCGACGACCGGCCACTCCGCTCCCTCGCGATCGCTTTCATCTCGTACCGACCCAAGAGCCGGCGATCGCTTCGGCGACCAAGGGCTCGCCAGGGTCGAGCCCGGTCGACCCTGCGGCGGACGATCGGAATCGCACTGATGCGAGCGTCGACGACAGACTCGCTTTGCGCTGGTACCGGACCGGTTTCAACATACGCGACGTGCCTGCCATGTCGCGAGCCGTGAGACCTTCTCCCCCGCAGCCGGGCAGAGCAATGCGTCGCTCGGATGACGTTTTTGCTTCTGCGCGTTCTCAGAATCCGGTGCACACACCCACTTCGCTCAGCAGTCAAACGTGCTGGGTCCGGTCACGGGCGCGCGGCGCTCTGCATCCGTTGGGCAGCTTTGGTGGTCAGCGCTCGTCCGTGCCCGAACAACGCCACCCCGAAATTCTCACTTCCCAGCCGGCGAAAGCTCGCGCGGGCTTGAGCCGGGTCTTCGGCCGTAGGGTGCGGACCCACGCGCGTGATGTTGGCTGCAGCATCGCCGGTGAGCAGCACGCCGCGCTCCTCCCACAGCAGCGAGACGTGCCCGACTTGGTGTCCGGGAGTCTCCAGCACGCGAAACGGGCCGACCCTCCCGGCCTCAACCAGCGTCGGTTGGACTTTCACGGGCTCCACGCTCCAGGGCAGCGCGACCTTCACATACGGAACCATCGCGCGCCCCAAAGGCGTCGCTGCCTGGGGCGGTGACTGCTGTGCTCCGTGGCTGACGAATGACGCGGTGGCCGGGGAAGCGTGTACCTGAGCGCCGCTTGATCGCGCCAGCGCCGATGCGTTGCCGGCATGGTCAGCGTGAGCATGGGTGAGGATGATCCGCTGCACATCGTCAGCTGCCAAGCCCGCTCGGTGCAGCGCCCGCTCGATGGATCCTGCGCCCCCGGGCGGCCCGGTATCGATCAGCGTCGGCACGTCGGCGATCACGATAAACGCGTGCACCACCGCTCTGGGAAACAACACCTCGAGGATGCCGGGCACCACCTCGCGCGACATAGCACCGTCCTACCACTTAGCGACCCCGCGCAATCACCACGCGCTCTAACACCCCGCAGAAGCCAACCCGCTACGGCACGACCGACGGAGTCCGAGCAAGACCCGCCTTGCGCAGACCGGAAGGTCGCGAGCTGAACAGGCGCGCAATCTGGAATCCGCCCGGATCCGGAAGTCTGGCCAGCCGGGTCCCCCGCGCAAGGGCAAAGCAGGGCCGCGCCGTGAAGGACACGCGCCCTGATCGTCGCCAGATCTACGTCACGTTCTGCGACGCTCCGATCTGGGCGACAGCACAAGCGAGCAGCGGCCGTTGTCTCCCGGGTCCCTGACGCGCGCTTTCCCAAACAGCGCTAACCGGCGCCCGCCGGACACGGCTGTGATGCCCGTCCGAGTTCCGGCGCGCGGTTTCCGTTTTCTAGGAGGCGTCCCGTGCCGCGGGGAAAGCGAGCGTCAGGCTCGCGTCCGTCGGTCCTGTGATCTTGTGCGGTCTTGCAGACAGCGCGCGAGCAACGACGAGCAGCGCTATGGCACGGTGAGCTTCTTCACGGCCAGTCCTGGATCGCGGGAGCACGATGATGCTCTCGCGGGAGGGCTCAGATCGCGCTGCAAGCGAGGTACTGCGTTCGCTTTCGCGAGAGGAAGCACCCACTGAGTCCGTCGGGGTCCATTGCACCCTTGTACTCGAAGTTGTTCACGCGCAAGTGCGGGTCGCCGTTGCTCGGCGCGATCGCGTCAAACGGGGTAGGGTCAAGGAATGCAAGTTTCGTCGGGGACTCCGGCGCCGATCACTCCGCCCGCCAGTCCGGGTGAGCCGCCGCCGGAGGAGTTGCCAGAGGGGCCAGAGCCGGGGATTGTGCCGGACTATCCGCCGCCGGAAGAGGAGCCGCAGCCGGCGGTGATCCCGGACCAGCCGCACGAGCCGGTGCCCGCGGAGGATCCGTTGCCAACCGAGCCGGAGCCGGCCCCGGAGCCCGCCCAACCGCCCGGAGATCCCGTCCCAGCGTAACGAGTGAGGGCGGGGGCTGGTTGGAGATCTACGCCAACCTCAGTGCATGCAGCCCGGAGAAGCACTCGTCTCACGTCTGCGGCAAGGCGGACGACCCTCGCTTCGAAATCGCCCAATCTGGGCGTCCGCCTGCCGCGCCCGGGCGATTGCTTTCCTTCTCCCGCCGCGTCGCGTCGCGCGATCGTCTATGGCGACGTTCCAAACGTCGGGGAACAGCTTCCCGGGCCAGTTAACTGGCCCGACTGAAGAGCGTTCAGGTCCGACTCTGCGTATGCATTTCGGCGATTCGGCGCTCGTCAGCGGGCTTCCTGCTTACGGCGATTAGCGTGTTCTGGACCATGCTCGGGCGCCTGCTTTCTCGCCGGAGCTGGCGCTTCCTATCAACGCGGCAAGCAAACGTCGGCGCCGGCGACGCTTGGCTCCGCCAAGAGGACGCGCCCCCCGCCGCGGCCCGGACGGTCGCATTCGTCCCCGGGCCCGAGCGGAACGGACGAGTCCTATGGCGACGACTCGCTCGTGCCGATCCCAGACGCCAGGCGGGCGCTTCGCCGCGCTTCCGACTGGCGGCCAACGCCGGCCAGTCGCCCGGCACGGTTACCCGCGGCATCACGGATGCAGGGCGGGACCGCATCGATTAACCCGTCCTGAGATTCGCCAAACCCGCGCCTCAGTGCTTGCACGCTCGCAGCTAACGATCGGGCCGATGCAGAAGTGCTCAGACACCCGGCGGCAGTTCTGGATTCTCACGAACCACCGGCTGTGTGGCGGGACCGCCGGCGCCGGCGCGAGAGTACCCAGGCAGCAGACCACCACCCAGGCGCGGCGCAGCTGTCCGTGACCGACCGGCACCAGCTCCGAGGTCTCCCACAAATCCCACTGGCAGATCTCACCCGGCCGATACACCGTCCGCTGATGCGTCCGCAGCTTGAGAAACAGCGGCCGCACCTCATGCAGATAGTCATCCACGACGGTCTTGCCGTCGAACCCGAGCGGCTCAAGCAACTCCCGGACGCGAACGCCCGGCAGCCTCGAATCGTCCTTGAGCAGCCGGTGGATCTCGTCCTTGAACGAGTCAAGCTTCGACGGGCGCTCAGGACAGCGAAACGCCGGCGGCATGTCCGAACGCAACACCGCCCTGATCGTGTTGCGCGCCAACCCGGTGCGACGAACCAACTCGTTGATCGCCACCCCGCGAACGAAATGCTCCCTGCGCAACTCAGCCCAACGCTCCACGTCCAGCAGACCCTTCTCCCAGCCTCGATCAACATGACCGAGCCAGGCTCACCATCGCCCCGGACGCCTCCGCCACCATCCAGGGGGATCAAATCTCAACCGGCGAAGGGGGGTCAGTTTCTCACCGGCGCCGACACCCCGTAGCGCCGGTCGAGAATTGACACCCCCGGCTGGCTGGGTCCAGAGTTGAAGCGTGGACAATGGGAAGCGCGCGGCTGCTTCTCCTGCAGCGAGCCGTAGGCGAGCGGAGGGAGATACCGCCGTCGCGGTCCGCTGGAGCCCTCGATTTGACGACTTCGGTGGTGGGCGTTGAGGCCGGAGCCGGGCAGCCGATGTCGCAAGCGCGGGTCAAGCCGCGGACGCGGCGCGCAACTCTGCGCATGCCCGGGCAAGCTCGCGGACGACGCGGTCCATCAGCGGCTCGGGCGCGACGGTAATGCGCAGCTGCCGCGCCAGCCCGAAACTGGCCCCGGGCCGCACGAGGATGCGCCGGGCCGCCAGCATCCCAGCCAGCACACTGGCGTCCGTGTTGGTGTCGACGAGGACGAAGTTCCCGTGGCTGGGGAACGGCCGCAGGCCTGCCGCGGCCAGGCCCTCGGTCAGCCGGCCGCGGGCTGCCGCCGTTTGGCGGCGGCGAGCGTCGATCTCGTCGGTCTGCTCCAGCGCCCGGCGCCCGGCGACCAGCGCGATCCGGTTGACGTTGAATGGCTCCAGCACGGCGTCGAAGCACGCCGCAAGTGGCTGGGCGACAACGGCGTAGCCGAGCCGCAGGCCGGCCAGGCCGAAGATCTTGGACAGGGTGCGCAGCACCACCACCGGCCGACCCGCGGCGATGTCGTTCGTGCGGTCGATCCGGCGCTCGGGGTCGACGTACTCGGCGTAGGCCTCGTCGACGACGACGACGCAACCTGGCGGCAACCCCGCCAGGAACTCCTTCCACTCGTCACGATCGACAACCGCGCCGGTCGGGTTGTTGGGATCACACACCCACACGACTCGTGCTTGGTGGCGCCGAGCCGCGCGCGCCATCTCCGCGAGGTCGAGACGCAGCTCCACGCACGGTACGCGCTTTACCCGGGCACCGAGCGCAGCGCAGACCTGCGCGTAGAGGCCGTAGGTGGGATCGCCGACGATCACGCTGTCGCCAGGTGACAGGAAGACCGATGCCACGGTGGAGATGAGCGCCTGGATGCCGTGGCCCGGGATGATGCCCTCGGGCTCCCACCCCACCCACGCCGCGGCGGCGACCCGCAGGTCCCAGTAGCTCTGGTCCGGATACATCCAGGCATTGGCCAGTTCTGCCTCCGCCGCCTCGAGCACTCCCGGTACCGGGGCAAAGAGGCTCTCGTTCCAGTTGAGCTTCGCCACTCCGTCCTCGTTGCCCGGCGAGTCGGCCGCGGTCACCGGCGACCCGGGGTCATAGGGCGCCAAGCCGCGCAGGCTGGGGCGAACGAGACGCTGCCAGTCGGTGCTCATGGCGTCGGCGTCGACGCCGTCAGTCGCGCGCGTAGGACGAGCACAACCGGCCCCTCGACGCCGAGCGCCCACAACAGGTCCTCGCGCAGCCGCTCAGCCGCCGTCTCACGCACCGGGACCTCGAACGCCCGCGCCAGGGCGGTGAAATCGGGCTGGGCCAGCTCGACCCCGAAGCAACGTTCGTGGGCGTCCTGCTGGTACTCGCGCAGGATCCCGTAGCCGCCGTCATCGATGATCAGCAGCTTGACCGCGACCCCGTGCTGGCGGGCGCTGGCCAGCTCGGCGAGCCCGTAGGCACTGCCGCCATCACCCACGACGGCCAGGACCGGCTCGTCGAGAGCGATGCTCGCCCCGAGCGCGGCCGGCCAGGCGTAGCCCAGCGTGCCCGAGCCCAGGGGATACAGGAACCGTCGTGGGGCGAGCACGGGAAAGTGCGCCGCGGCCCAGTAGCCGAGGATTGTCATGTCCCAGGACGTCGCCATCTCGCGCGGCAGGACGCTGCGAATGTCCTGGAGCAGACCACGCTCCAGCTCGCTGCCCTGCGCCTCCAAGCCGCGCGCGACGCGCTCGCGGACGTCACGCGCCGCGATAGTCCCGCCGGCAGGCGGGGCAGCGCCGACCGCGATGGTATCGGCGCCGAGCGCGCGGTCGGAGTCGATCTCGTGCTCGCGTAGCCGAGCGATCAGCGCCGCGAGCACCGCGCGCGCATCGCCCACCAGCCCGAGCGCCGGGTAGGTGGCCCCGATACGCTCAGCGACGGCGTCAATCTGGATCAGCCGGCCCGAGGGCGCAAGCCCGTACTGGCCGGTGGTCTCGGCGCCCATCTCGGTGCCGACGGCGAGCAGCAGGTCGGCGCCCTCCAGTAACTCCCGGGTGCCAGCCTCGTCGCAGCCCGAGCCGGCCGCCAGCGGGTGGTCCTCCCTGATCGCGCCCTTGCCCATGTACGTCGTGACGACTGGCGCGTGTAGCCGCTCGGCCAGCTCGACCAGCTCCGACCAGGCACCTGAGCGCAGGACGCCTCCACCTCCCCAGACGACTGGCCGCCGCGCCTGCGCCAGCAGTGCCGCGGCCTCGTCGAGGCCGCCGCCGTCGGCTTGCGCCGAGGCGGTGGCCTGCGCCTCCGGCACGCCCGGCGCATCGGTGGGGGCGGTCAGCACGTCGACGGGGATCTCGACGTACACCGGTCCAGTAGGAGGTGCGCAGGCGCGCCTGAAGGCCTCCGCCAGCGTGGACGCGATCTGGCCTGGGGCGCCGACGCCAGCCGTCCACTTGACGATCGGTTCAAAGCTCGCTCGCTGGTCAGGCAGCTCGTGCAGGTAGCCTCGGCCGCGCCCGATCATCTCGGTGGGGACCTGGCTGGCGATCGCCACCACCGGGACGTACGCGCTCGCCGCCTCCATCAGCGCGGTCAGCGAGTTCAGCGCTCCCGGGCCAGTGGACAGCAGCAGCGGGGTGGGCCGGCCACTGACCCGGGCGTACCCGTCGGCGGCAAAGCCGGCGTTCAGCTCGGTTCGCAGTCCGACGTAGCGCAGCGGACCGGTGCGGAGGCCCTCCCAGATGCCGAGCGCGGGAATCCCTGGGAGGCCGAACACAGTTCGGACGCCCAGCGCTGCCAGCGCCTCAACCACGACATGGCCGCCCAGCCGGCGTCCGGTGCGCGGCGCGACGGCCATGCTCAGGCCGTCCCCGGCGACGGTGAGGCCACCGTTGCCAACGACCCGACGACACGGTCGGCGCGGGCTGTGAGCTCGTCCACGGAGACTCCGAGCTGGCCGGCGGCGAAGCGCAGCAGCAGCTCGCGCGTGCGCTCCACCGACGTCCAGCGGTAGCCCATCACAGTCTCGAAGCCGAGCCCGTCGGCGAGCGCGCTGAGCCGCTCCGCGACCTCGTCGGGCGTTTCGACAGGATGCAATTCGCCGCTGGCGGTGCCTTCACGAACAATGCGAAAGTAGTAACCGCGCCAGCGCTCCGAGATCGCCTCGTGGTCAGCGAGCAGCGCGGGCTCGTGGAGCACCTGGACCCAGAACTCGATCCACAGCACGTACTGCTCGCGTGCCGGACCCGGCCGCGGAACGGCCACCTCGAGCAGGCTCGCCAGCTTGGTCAACGCATCTGTGTCCT
>JALYZB010000161.1 GCA_030945945.1 Actinomycetota bacterium
GCCGTCAGGTGTTCAGGGGGTCACGGCCCGAGCGGTGCCGCCAGCTGGCCGGTAGCCGACCAGCACGAGGGTTTCAGCGGCGACCAGGAGGCGCACCGCACCCAACGTCATGCGAGCCGTTGTGGCCAACTTCGGCACTATCTGCGGCCGACTTGCGGCCGACCCGCTCCTGGCCACCCGCAAACTGCGACATTTCTTCGCGCGAAGGCTACGAAGCTTCGCCCTGCAAAAGACCTGCACCGGGTGCGAAAGTCCGAGACTTTCGCACCCGGTGCTACCAGTGGACGCGGACGCAAAGAATTCGAACCGCGGCAGCGATCCCGATCACCGCGGTGATCCTGGACGCAGGTTCAACTCCCGTGTATCTCGACATCGGCGAGAAGGCGGCGCATCTTCGCGAGCTCGGGATGAGCGATCGAGCAATCGCGGGCGCGCTCGGCGTCAGCGACAAGACCGTCGCCAAGAGCCTGCGCCACAACCGTTCAGGCCGAGGCCCCGGCGGCGCTGACCGGCGCGCCTGATGACGGCGCCGATCGGGCTTGACCCTTACCGGCTGAGGTAGGCCAAGGTGCTACATGCCCGTGAGCGTCGCCTCGGTGCAGCGCGTGCGGCGCCGTGCGGTGTGAGATCAATGCAGAAAGAAGAATCTTGATCGTGAGCGAGTCCCCCAATACCGGGGAGCCACACTTGCGGTCGGGAGACGGGCGGGATGCCCGTCTTCCGAGCGGAAGTAACGCGACTGCAACCACCGGGTCACCGCGACGGCGACGACGCGCAGGCGGACCTCTCAAGGAACCACCTACCAGCCGGACGAGGCCCTTGCCGCCGTGCAGGTCTCCACGCGCAAAAGCATTCGCGAGAGCGCTGCTGGCCCTGGCCGGCACAGAACTCGTGGCAGGGACCCCACCCCCGGCTGACTATCGGGTTCGCGGCCAAGCCCTCGCTCCAGCCGCCGGCGCGGTTCAGGATCTCGTCACGAACGCACTCGTGGGCGTTCTCAATATCCATGACGAAAGCGATCACCAAGACCGCGCAGATGTCGGGGACGGTACCTTCGCGTCGCCCGCGCGATCGGATCCACGCGGGAGCGCTCACGCGGTCCGTTGATTGCTCGCCTTGCCGCTGCCTTGACAGACAGGGCCTGGGTGATGCAACTCCGTCGCCGAGATGAGGATCGATTCTGCTTGCCGCGCAGACCCGGAGCTGCAACCGGACGGCTTAGGTATGTGCTCGCTCGGGTCCGGGAGGGGGTCCGAGCAGTTCGACGCCATGCTCGCGGGCGGCGGCTTGAACCTTGGCCATGGCGGGCTCACCGGGGGGCGGGAGTTGAGGCGCGCCGGCCGGCTCCCCAGCGGCGCGGTAGAAGCGCTCGTGGCCGGCGGGAGTGCTGATCGTGAGCCAGCGGGCTGTCGATGACTCGACCCGAAACGAATGAGGTACACCACGGGGGATGAACACCAGCTCGCCGGGAGTGGCCTGGCGTGTCGGCTCTCCGGAATTCTCGACCCAGAACGTGATCGTCCCGTCAAGCACGTAGAAGGTCTCGTCGTCCCCGGGCTGGCGGTGCCACGGTGGTGAATGGCCAAGCGCCGCTTCATGTTCTACGGCCGACAGCGTCTCGCCGGTGAGCCCACCAGCGGCGAGGATGGTCTGAAGCTCCCCTAGGCACCACAGCCGCTCGAGTTGGGGCTCCCCGCCCGGTGTCGTTATCTCGCTGCTCATAGGTGTCCTTTCGCTAATGTCGTCAAGTACGCAGTACGAGATCGTAAAATACCATTGACGACCACGTCAAGCACCGACTCCTCTATACAGCCCGGGCAGCCTCGCCTCGGAGCGCTGCTGCGCATCGCGCACGAGAACGTTCAGGCCGCCGTGTACGAGCAAACCGCCGCGGCCGGATATGGGCAGTTGCGCCCGGCCCACTTTCGTCTGCTGCGGTTCCCCGGCCTCGATGGCAGCCGCCCTTCGGGACTCGCCCAGCGGCTGGGCACCGCCAAACAGGCCATTCACCCCTTGCTCAACGACCTAGAGGCGTGGGACTACATCGAGCGCCGGGCCGACGCCCAGGATCGGCGCGGCCGCGTCATCTGGCTGACCCCCCGCGGGCGGGAGCTGATGGCGACGATCACAAATCTCCATCTGCAGATCGAGAAGGACTGGGCCAAGCGGGCCGGGCCTGCGCGATTTCAGACCGTGCTTCAGGTCCTCAACGAGATCGCCCGCGCACCCGAGGAATCCGCTAGTCACGAGAGCTAGCGCCTAATAGCAGGCGCCGGGCAAGCGCATCTGAGAGACTCGCGCCGTCAACTGCAAGAGGAGAGATGATGGCGGGCGCCAAAGACGTGATCCAGAAGCACATCGCCGCGATGAATGACCGTGATAGCGACGCTGACCCGTGGGCCGCCGATGCTGAGATGGTGGCGCCAGGAGGAGGCCAGGCCAGCGGCCGCGACGGTGTCATTGGCTTCTTGGGCGTGTTCCAAGAAACGTTCCCGGACCTTCGGCTTGAGATCAAGAAGCTTCTCACCGACGGGTCAGCCGCGGCGGCCGAAGGGACGCTGGCCGGCACCCATGATGGCGTGCTCCACACCCCCAACGGCGATGTCGCGCCGACAGGGCGAGCCGTTGAGCTCCGGTGGGCGGCCGTCTATGTCACCGCCGGCGACACGCTGAAGTCCGAGCACCTGTTCTTCGATCAGATGGATTTTCTCGGCCAGCTCGGTCTCCTTCCCAATTAGCGGCTGGCGTTAGCCCGCACCAGGACACAGACGAAGCGGATCGCATAGTCACCACCGGCTCTGACCAACAAGGAGGCTCCTGCATCGTCGGAGATCGGGCTGCTCAGTCGGGAACGAACCGGAGCAGCTCCGCAGCCGCGGGTCGAGAGTCGCACCGAATCGGGAAAGCGCGTGTCTACCCGAACAAGCGGCGGAACCCGCTCCTCGCCACGAGTAGCCTCTGGCTCGGCGGCGCGCGACGGGTGCCGTGCATATGCACGCGCGCCACGAGCGCGCTTCGAGCATCAGCGAACTGACGATCGCGCTGCGCGAACAGGACTCGTCGTTGGCCGGGGAGTCCCCGTGATCGTCTCGTCGCCGAGGCACTGGCGAGGGGTCTGCCCGAGCTGGGAGGAACCGATCGCTTGAGAGGGCCTCGCTCCCCGCCGCTACGGGAAGCTGGGAGGCTGCTAGCGATGTCGGTCGAGAGCTGCCGACAAACGTTTGGCTTCAGTCCGTAGCCAGCGTGCCGACGCTCCGGCGCGAGCTCGCCCGCTGGACGAC
>JALYZB010000018.1 GCA_030945945.1 Actinomycetota bacterium
TTCTGCGTCCTGCGCGGCCGGACCCGCGGACGGCCCTGGGGGCCGGCTGGCGTACGCACGCAACTGCACCACGTGGCCGCTCATGCCGGGGTGCGACGACGGTTCGCTCCGCATCAGTGCGCCACGCACAGGCGGTTGAGATGTCGCGCGAGGGCGTTTCGCTGCTAGTCATCAACGGCAACTCGGACACGCCAATCTCGCCATCACCTCCGTCTACCTACGCGGCATCGACGACACGAAGATCCTCCCCACCGTCCACGAACGACCAGCCCCCACGATCCCCGCCCACAACGGGCTGCAGCTGCGTTGAGTCGACGCCGGGGTGGGTCGAACCATCGTCCCCCCGGCCGGCGCTGAGCCCGCACCCGGGGTCGGCCCGCTGAAGACCGCAATCGCCTCCCGACAAGCAAGACGCCGGTGCTCGCAAGGCCCGGCATCCCGAGTGAGCAACCGTCGCAGAGCACGCGTCGCGTCAGGTTCAATACGAGCCATGAACACGAGCGCGGTACGGCCCGTTTCGCCGGGAAGCAGCACTTTCGCCGTTGTGTCAAACCGTCCTCGACTCTTGCCTGTCTTCGTGAAAGGCAGGTGTCTGCGCACGTGGCGCGTGAGACTGCTACTGAACGGCTTGTGAGGTTTTGTTCAACAGTCCGTGGGGTAAGTGGTCCCGGGCGGGTCAGCGGCCTACGGCACGACCCGATGCCTACATCTAGTTCTGTACTCGATCGTGAGGAGCGAATATGACTGTCAGCGACACGCTGGCCAACACCACCCGGGCTGCCCATGATGTTGGCCTGGCGGCCTGGTTGGGCGGGGCGATGTTCGGCAAGTTTGCCCACAATCCGTCGTTGCAGAAAATCTCCAGCCACGCCGAGCGCGGCAGCGTCGCCAACGCCGCCTGGAATGGCTATAACGTGATCAACACGATCGGACTTGGTGCCGCTGCGCTGGGGTGGGGTGCGGCTCGCCTGACCGAAACTCGGCCCGACAACCTCTCAGGCTCTGAGCAACGGCTCTCTCAGGCCAAGGACGGACTGATGGTCGCCGCGCTGGTGACCGGGATTGCCAGCGGCGTGCAGGGGGCACGGCTGGCCAAGCAGGCGCCCGACGGAGCGGTGGCGGTCGAGACCGGCACCCAACCCGCGCCAGAGACTCCGCCCGACGCCGCGCGAATTCAACGATCGCTGAGCTTGCTGTCGACGCTCAACATTGCGTCGGGTGTCGCCCTGGTGGCTGTCAACGGGATCTTGGCTCAGATCAACTACAGCCATCCGTCTAAGCAACGCGCGCTGACGCGCTCATCACCCGGACGCGGCCTGAGCCCGGCCTGGGCGGTCTCAGCGATCGCGACGAGCGCAGCGGCAATCGACCAGCTCAGGCGCTAGCTCGCTGAGCTCACCGGCGACGGCAGCCAGCACAGGATCGGGTCATCGCAAAAGACTTCGCGCGCAGACCCGATCCTGAGCTTGACCTATCGGGCGCGTCGGCCGATGCAACGTCGACTCGACCCGACCTGCGGTTCGGCGACCATGCGCCGGCGGCAGCGATGCGCACCCGGCGATGCATGCCGGTTCGGGTCGTGCGCGAAGCGACTTTGTTCTGTGGGGATCCTCGCGGTGATCGCGCTGGCGGCGCCGACCGCATCGGCAGCGGACTCCCTCGGTGCAATCGGACGCGATGGGTTGGATCGTGGACGGCGGCGGCGAGCGATGCTGGTGCAACTCGAGCGGCTCGTACTTCCTCGACGGCCTTGACGTGACTGGCCCCGGCGGCGAAGGGCTCGGTGGTTATCTTCGGCGACTCGATCACCGACGGCTTCGGGGCAACAACAGTCGGGTCACCGAGCAGCTCGCGACGATCAACACCAACGCCCTGGGCCGCAGTTGTCCTCGGCCTCGTCGGAGCCCCTCGGCCTTCAATCCCAGACGGGCTCGGCGGCTGTCCGAGGCCTGCCGTGTTCGCGGTCGTGGACCTCATGACCGGATTGGGTTTAGAACCGTCGGGCCTGGGCGATCCTTCCAGCCAGAGGGAAACTTCCACAACGGAGGGACAATGGAACATGAGGAGCAGGCCGGTTCGGGGCAGGAGTCCGGCAGCGAGGACATGCCTCACGGCCACGAAGGAAGCGAGCGTGAGGGTGGCCAAGTCGGGGTGGGCACCGGAGGTCTAGGCGGAGGTACGCCCGGCGGTACCCAGAGCGACCAAGGCCGGGGTTACGGTGCCGAGGGCGGGGCCGCGCGGCAGGAGTTCTCCGACGAGGAGGAGATGCCTCACGGCCACGAGGGCAGCGATCGGGCCGGCCCCCAGGTGGGCGTAGGCGTTGGTGGGTTGGGCGGCCGAGAGTGGCCCGGCCGGCGGGAGGAGTCCA
>JALYZB010000200.1 GCA_030945945.1 Actinomycetota bacterium
GGGCTGAACGGGCTCGTCGACGGGCTGGACGGGCTGGGGGTCGGCGGCCGCGGGCGGCGCCGGCGCGGGAGTCGCGGGAGTCGCGGTGGGAGCTGGGATGGGCGCCGGAGCCGCGGTGGGGGTGGGCGCCGGGGCCGGGGTAGGGGTGGGCGGGACCGGCGTGGGAGCGGGCGCAGGAGTCTCGCCGACCGGCGCGGGCGCCTCGTGGGCCGGCGCCGGTGCGGGGGACTCGTCGTGACCTGGGGTGCTGTCGCCGGTGAGATAGGACGGGGTGGAGTCCGAGTGATCGCTGTCGCCGCTGATCGCTCCGCGGAAGTCACGAATGCCCTTGCCGAGGGTCTTGGCCACCTCGGGCAGGCGTTTGGGCCCCAGGACCAGCAGAGCGATGACGAGCACGAACAGGAGGTGCGTGGGCTGAAGGATGTCGCCGACCATGACCCTTGAGGGTAGCTGGACTGACGTCGGCACAGCGTCATGGCGTTCCGGCGCCGGCTAGCGGCGCCGGGTGCGGCCGTGTGCCGGGCGGGGGTGGCCGCCAACGGTGACGTCGATCCGACGGCTGTTGGCGGGCGCGTACGGATAGTCACCCATCGGCAGTGAGGCGATCTGAAACCAGAACCTGCGGTGCGTCGACGGCTGGCCGGCGCCGAACGTGTAGCTGGTGCTGAAGCGCCCGGAACCGGTGACGTGCTCGTGGACCCCGTACGTGGTGAACGTTGTCCCGAGGCCGATCCGGAGCCGCACGAGGGCCCCGCCGGGCGGGAGGTAGCCGCCCGCGAGCCGGCCGGTGAGCCTGACCGTGCCACCCCATGCGATCCGTTGCGGTGCGACTTCGAGCAGCAGGACCCGGGCCGGAACGACGAGCTTGGCCAGCCCGGACGTCGACGGCTCGGCGGTCGACGCGCCCGCGTAGCTGGCCTCGATCAGCCGACCCGGACCGGCCGGCAGGTGAGCGCTCCAGCTCCCGTCCGCGGCGGTGACCGCTGTGACCGCCGGCGCAAACGCGTTGCCGCCGTCATCGGGGGCGGTGAGGACGCTGACGGTCTGGCCACCGAGTGCGACGCCGTCTGCGGTGCCGAGCCAGCCACTGACCGTGGCCCCGCGTCCGTGGCCGACGACCTTGATCGTCCGTCGGTCGGCGTGCGGAAGCAGGACCACGCGCACCGCCCGCCGGCGCCTGACCCGAACTCGGTGCCCATGACGGCGGATGACCACGGTGACGAGCCGCCGGCGCACGACCACGCGCGGATGACAGCGCACGACGCGAACCGACCGGGTGCGAGCCGGTATGCGGACACGGATGCGGTGGTGGTGGCGTGCGCGCGTGACCAAGTGCGCAGGCACCGTTTGCCGGATCGCGGCCCGATGACAGCGCAGACCATCGACGATCCGGGTGAAGCCGATCGCGGTGACCGTCGGTGCTCCGATCCGGATCGAGAAGCTGGCGGGCGCCGACTGCCCGTGCCCGCCGTTGGCGTCGACCGCGTTGTCGGACGTCGTGCAGGTGACCGAGTGCGTGCCGAGGCCGTTGACCGGGACGCGCGCGGTCGCTCCCGAGTAGGACTGGGCCGGGGCGCCGTCGCCCGAGCACGTGATCTGATCGACGCCGGACGGCCCGGCGCTCGCGCTGGCGGTGATGTACTGCGCGCCGGCCGTGGACGGGGCGTCGGTCGGGCCCGAGAGGGTGACGGTGGGCGGCTGGTTGTCCACGTTGATCGTCGTGGCCGGCGTCGCGCTCAAGCCGGCGGCATCCCCGCCGGACGCCGTCAGCGTGTGGCTGGCGTTGGAGAACTGGGTGGTGTGCACGGTCGTGTTGAGTCCGCCCGCGCCCGCCGCGTCGCACTGATGCCAGCCCGAGGTGTCGGCGGGGAAGCTCTGGTTGGCCAGAAGCTGACCGTCCAGCGACGCCGACAGCGAGCAGACACCCGAGGGCGAATCACCGTTGACCGAGAGCGGCCAGTCGCCACGCACCCAGCCGTGCTGACCCCACAGCTTCCCCGGCAGGAGCGCGGGACCGGTGGACTCGCTGACGTCGAGGTTGACCTGCGCCACACTGATGGACGAGCCGCTGGTCGTGCACGGGTTGGCCCCGCAGACGAGCTGAAAGCCGAAGTACGGGGACGGGAACCCGGGGTTGTTGGAGGCGGTTCCGAAGCTCGCCACGCCACCCTGGTCGTGCAGCGCGTAGCCGCTGCCCTGCCAATAGAACCCACCGCCGTACTGCTTGCCGTCGTTGACGCCGGCGGAGCTGAAGCTCGGTATCGCCACGTTATTGATCAGCAGGCCTGCGGGTGCGAGCGCCTGCCAGGTCGCGCGAGCTCCAGCCGGAACAGCGTTCCCGTTCGTCCGGAGCTCGACGTAGGGACCAAAGGGTTGACCGCCGCACGTCTGCGTCGCGCTGATGCCGAACACGGAGGCGTGGCCGAACACCTGGTTGGGACCCAGCCCGCAGCTCGTCACCGTCTCGTCCGCCCGTGCGGTTGCGGGTGTCGCGATCAGGCCAGCCAGCACGATCACTACGACGATCGCCAGCAGCGACAGCTGCTGTCGAGGCGGACGATTCTCGGATGACGCGACGAGTCTCCGCATTGGCTACGGGATTGGGCAGATGACCGCGACGTCGAGCGTCGTTGGCCCCGACTCCTGAATGGTCACGAACGGGCGCTTGATCGGGCCCTCCAGCTCGGCGCTGACCGAGGCGGGCTGGGGCCCGGAGGCCGGATACCCAGAGGCCGAGACAATGGGGAAGCATGCGTTCGAGATCTTGTTCGGCCAGCTGATCTCCCCACCGGGGAACGGGCTGTTCGGGGTTGCGTCCCAGCGCAGCAGCCTTGCCCCCCGTGGGCGCGAAGAGCCAATGATCCCGCTGGTGTAGATCTGAGCCCAATCGGCCACATACCCAGCGGTCTTGCCTCGGTCCAGCTTGACCGGCGTGACCGAGTGGTTCTCGAGCTGACGGTTGCCGACGCTGCCCGCGG
>JALYZB010000208.1 GCA_030945945.1 Actinomycetota bacterium
CCGTCGGGGAACACGTTGGCAAACGGCTGATCACACGCGGCATAGACCAATCCGTGGCGCTCGAGATCGGCACCGAGCTCAGCCGCCACCGGCGAGCCGAGGAACAGGTTGAGGTTGGTGGCGAACAGATCGTGGACGAATCCCGGTCGCGTCAGCTCGCCGCTCTGCACCGCTCCCCCCGGACGCTCAGACTGCTCGAGCACGAGCACGCTCCACCCCGCCCGCGCCAGGTAGGCGGCAGTCACCAGCCCGTTGTGGCCGGCGCCGATCACGAGCGCGTCGTATGAGGGAGGACTTGACATTTGATGCAACGCTGAAAAGATGACCGGCCTTGGTGAGCTTTGCAAGCGAGGGCGAGAACCGGGGGCCGCTCCGGGCCCCCTGACAGCGCAGGCGCCAAGGACACCGGGGCGGAAACTGTGGTCAAGATCGACATCGGGACACGTTCACCGATGCGGTCGTGGCGGGGCCTGATGGGAGACTCGAGAGCTTCAAGACGCCGACCACCCCGGGGGCGCCGCTGGAGGGACTGCTGACCAATCTCCGGGAGGCGGCGGGGAGCGAGAATCTGGACGACTTCTTGGGGAAGCGTGTCGCGCATCGCCCACGGAACGACCGCGGCGACCAACGCCTCCATCGAGCGCCGCGGAGCCAAGACGGCGCTGCTGACCACGCGGGGGTTCGAGGACACGATCTTCATGCAGCGCCAGATGGGAATGACGGCCGGGCTGTCCTCCAACGAGCTGACCGACTCCTCGCTGCGCCAGGTGCCCGCGCCGCTGGCGCCACGCTCGCTGGTGTTCGGGGTGCGCGAGCGAATCGACTATCGCGGTGCGGTGATCGGCGGCCGCGGCACCCTTCTGTTCCAGGCCGACCTGACCCACTGGGAGGAGATCGAGCGGATGACCGAGGCGGCCCCCGCTGCCCTCGGTCAGATCGACGGGTTAGTTACAACGTCGGCGACGTGGCGCCGGAGCAGCATCGCGGGGGGAGATCAACGAGGCGGTGCTCGATCGCGTGCTCGCGGTCGACATCAAGGGCACAATTCTGACCCCGCACGAGATCGGGGGCCGGATGCTCGCCGAAGGCTCCGGAGCGATCAGCAACGTCTGTTCGACCGCGGTCAGCGAGCCCCAAGCGCCCCCGCGCGCAAAGTTTGACATTTGATCGGACTTGAGGTTAGAGTCGCTTCATCACCGGCTTTAGCGAGGGAGAAATGAGGTTCAGCGTTTACTCGGAGAGGCAATCGTGGCCGGGTCGGTCTCCTAAGCGTCTCGACGCCGAGCCGGCCGAGCAGATTGTCCACGCCGACCAGCTGGTCTATTCGAGCTAGGCGATCGTCGAGCACTGCTTCTTCCCCGGGTGGTACCCCATTTGCAGTCCCGGCCGGAACCGGCGAGGACGCGCGGCGCGACGGTCGGCTGACGCCAGGCAACAGAGAGCGAAAGGTGAGAGATGAGCAGAGCCAAGGCATGGATCGCAGCGCTGTGTGGGCTGGTGGCGCTGGCCGCGGTGGTGGCCGGCTGCGGGTCGAGCAGCAGTAGCCAGAGCAGTGGCGGCGCCGGCGGCTCGTCGAGCAAGAAGCCGATCCTGATCGGAGCCGCGGTCGACGAGACCGCGCTGATGGCCCCCACCGACGATCCTGCGCTCTACGGCGCCCAGCTGGAAGCCAAGAAGATCAACGCCGCGGGCGGGGTCAATGGACGCAAAATCGAATTTGCGGTCGCCAACACCCAGCTCAAGCCCGCTCAGACCCGGGCCGATGCCCTGAACTTGGTTTCCAAGGGAGCCAACGTGCTGTGGGTCACCTGTGACGTCGACTTTTCGACCCCATCGATCCAGGTCGGCCTGGCGAGCAAGCTGCTCACCATCGCGCCGTGCATCGGCACCGACCAGATAGGGCCCAAGCGTTTCGGCTCGGCGGGCAAACTCGCGTTCAGCTACGGCAACGTCGCCCAAGACGAGGGTGCCGCCGACGCGCGGATCGCCATCAAGCAGGGGTGGAAGACCGCCAACGTCGTCTACGACAAGCAGATCGTCTACAACCAGAATGTCTGTCAGGCGTTCGCCAACAAGTTCCAGGCGCTGGGGGGCAAGGTTGTGAGCACCCAGACCTGGACCCAGGGCGACCACACGATCGCCAACGTCGCAAACCGGATCAATGCCAGCAAGGCCGCGGTGAACGAGGTGTGCACCACGGCCGCGCCGGATGTCTCGACCTTCCTGTCCGACGTCCGCTCGGCCGGGAACATGACGCCGCAGCTGTCCCCCTGGTCGCTCGATGGCACCTACTGGATGCCGAAGGATCCGAAGATCGCCACCAACGTCTGGACCGATTCGTACGCCTCGATCTACGGCGATGACCCCAACCCAGCCGTGAAAGCGTTGATCGGCCAGCTCACGGCGGAGGGGCACACACCGACCACCGGTGGGTTCGTCACCGGTGCCGCCGCGGTCGACGGGATCGTGGCCGCGATCAAGCAGTCTGGAGGATCGCTTGAGGGGACGAAGCTGGCCGCGAGTATGGAGGCGTTCAAGAGCCTGCCCACCCTGTCCGGGAGCGTCACGTTCTCGCCCGCGCTGCACACGGTGTTCGGGCGCGAATACCGCGTTCTGAAGGTCACAGGAGGCAAGGGCAAGTTCCAGTATGTGATCAAGGCGGGCGGCCTCGCCAAGCTCTGAGATGGCCCGCGATGGGACGTCAGGTGCGCGTCGATGGTCCGAAGGTTCACTTCGGACCACCGACGTCTCCCGTTCGTTCGACGGGGTCCAGGCCCTCCAGGGTGTCTCGCTCCAGATTGAGCGCCATGAGGTGGCCGGCCTGATCGGCCCGAACGGCGCCGGTAAGACCACCCTGATCAACCTGATCACCGGCTTTGACCGGCCCACCAGCGGAAAGATCGAGCTCGGAGACGAAGAGGTGACGCGGTGGCGAGCGGTCCGCCGCGCTCGCGCCGGGCTTGCCCGCACGTTCCAGCACGGGCACTTGTTCGG
>JALYZB010000219.1 GCA_030945945.1 Actinomycetota bacterium
GCCTGATAGGTCTGGACCAGCTGGTTGTATTGCTGCCGCATCACCTCGATTTGCCGGGCGAGCTCTTCCGCGGTCGCCAGGGTCTGAGCGAACACACTGGGATCGAAGACCACGTCCCCTATACCAAACAGCGCGAGCGCCGGCACGGGGGCGAGAGCCACACTAACGCAAATCGCGCTGGCAAGCAGGGACGCCAGGCGGGTCATGACGCGACCAACTCCTTCGCGGGTGCCTTCCGGGCAGCGTGGAAGGCGGCCAGGAGCCGGGCCGGGTCGGCGAGTGTGGCGTCGTCCATCCGGTCGAGAAGGCGCACAGTCTCCTCGCGGCCGGACAGGACGGCGATGTCGTCATCGAGCCCCTGCAGGTGGAGCTGTAGGACGACGCTCTCGGCCCCGCGCTTGTAGAGGAACAGGCCGGACCCCATCGGCAGGGATCGGATGACGTCCACCTCGGCCTCCGTGTAGCCCATGCCTGCCGGGCCATAGTCCTCGCGCGTTGCCCGAGGGTTCGCGAAAGCGACGGTGCCCGGGCACTGCTCGCGGATCGTATGGCCGATAGGCGAGGCAAGCGCGTCGCGAGGACTCTGCGTGCCGAACGCCACGGGCGCGTTCTTTTTGCCGCGGGTCTTGAGGCTGTCGTTGATGAGGTCCGCGAATGCGGGCACGAGCAGTGAGCGCCAGCCCTCGTCGATGACGGTGACGAACCGCCTTCCGTCGAGCAGCTTGTCCGACTGGTGAAAGATGGTTGCCATGACCGGGCCGCTGGCCTCGGGGTTGTCGAGGATGGCAGTCTGGTCGAAGCCCATCAGCGGCACGGACAGGTCCACCAGGTGATGAGGACCATCCAAGACCCAGCCCAGCTCCCGGCCCCATTCCCAACGGCGCAGCCGGGCCGCGGCGCTGTCCGGCTCCGCCTGGTCGGGGAGCGCCGCGATCACATCCGACAGCCAGCGCTCATCGGGAGGCAGCTCCATGACGCCGCGCAGGCCAATATCGAGTCGGCGGTCCTCCTCGGCGGTCAGCGCGGGACCGCCGCCCGACATGGCGCAGCCGTGCAGGAGCCGGCGCAGGAACACCATGTCTGCCCCGTCGCGGCCATCGAGCGCCTTCAGTGGGGCCACGGTCGGTTCACCGTTGCGAAGGCGCAGGTAGGATCCACCCATGGCGCGGATGGCCAGTTCGGCGCCGCGGTCCTTGTCCCAGAACTGCACCTGAGCGCCCGATCGCTCGAGCTGCGAGACCAGGAAGTTGAGCCACACCGTTTTGCCGGAGCGACTCATTCCCGACACGAACACGTTGCCCAACCCGGCCACGTGAAGGTGGAAGCGGTAGGGCTCGCCCGTGACGGTACGGAACAGGGCGACGGGCTCACCCCAAAAGCCCTGCCGATCCCCCGACGGCTGGCCGTGGAACGGCGCAAAAGCACAGAAGGCGCGGGAGGAGACCGCGCCGGGTCGCACCCGCAGATGAGAATTTCCGGGGATCACGCTCGCCCACGCGGCTTCATTGCCCAGGGTCTCGCGCGCAACACGCACGCCACCGTTGGCCAAGTCGCGGGACGCCTCGGACACCGCGGCGTGCAGCGCGCGGGGCGTGTCGCCGAACACCAGCACGGTCGCGGCGTGATCGCCCATGACGAACTTGCCGGCCGAGAGGTCGTTGGCGGCTTGGGCGAGCTCGGCAAGCTGCTCGAACGCCTTGTCGCCGGAATAGACCATTTTGTTCTGCTTGCGCGTCAGCACGTCGTGGCCGGCGGCCAGGTTCAGGCAGCGGAAAGAGTGGACCGCCGTGTAGCGGTAGGGCGCGGCGCGAAGCCGGGAGAACATCCCAGGCCAGAACTCGGCGGGATAGCCGCCCATGCTGAGCATGGCGGCAAACTGGGTCCAGCCGGGGCCGTGGATGTCCAGCGTCTCGTGCCGAAAGACCAAGCGCTCGCCGAACATCGCCGCACCCGTACGCCCGAGGGGCACGGGGCAGGCCCGCCACACGCCCGTCGCGGCGAAGGCGATGGCTTCAGCCATTTCGTTAAAGCGCGGGCCGAGGCGCTCGCCGCGCAGGCCGGGAACGCGGCGATTCCTGATGCCGAGACGCCTGGGGCGGTAGGCGGCGAGGCTGGCTGCAATCTGATCGCATACCGTGTCGAGCCGGCGCAGCCGGTCGTCGGGGGTATCCTCTGCCTCAGCCTTCGCTTGCCGGCGCTCGACGCGACTGCCGACGAAGTCGCCGAACGGGCGGGCCGGTCCGACCTGGACGGCAAGAAAGAGCGGATTGCTGTAGAGCAGCCCCTCGTAGAGTTGCTCGCGGTAGGCGAGGTCGAGCGCCTCGGCATAGGCGGAGCGGAAGCCGGCACCCTCGCGCAGGTAGTCGGACGGGTCGGCGGCGCCGCGGCACTCATAGGCGGTGAGCGTGAGGCCGTCGGAGGCGATGTTGCGGATGAGGTCGTTGCGCTGCCCATGGGCGTGCGCGATCTGGTCATCATGCAGGGTCTCGCACGCGAGCCCGTCCAGCGCGAAGACCGCGAGCACATGGCCGCCGTCGAGCAGCATGGCCTGATCCGAGATTGGATAGCGCCATGGCACGTAGTCGGCGAGGAGCCGGGGACGGCGGAGGCTAAACACAGGTCGGGTACTCCCGCGCTCTGCGGCGGGCAGTGTCGGGCGGAGATAGCGCGAGAAGCGTGGAGCCGCCGTAGATGGCGGCCCCGAACGCTTGGCCCTTCGTTTCCGCCCAGCGCCGGAGGATGCCGAAGAAGTTCGGCTCCCATCCAGCCAGAACGCGCGTCAGTACGTAGATGGGGCCACCGACCAGCCAGTAGAGCGGCGAGCCCATGATCATGCCGAACAGGAACGTGCCGAACAGATTGAGATACCAGGCTTCCAT
>JALYZB010000029.1 GCA_030945945.1 Actinomycetota bacterium
GGTGCTCGAGCAGGTCGCCGACGGTGTTCAGACCCAGCGCGCGCGCCGCCGCCTCGGCCTTGGGGCCGCCGTCGACGACGAGCGGCGCGGTCAGCCTCGAGGGTCGCGGATAGCGCACCGGCGCGGCTACGAGTTCGTCGCCGTCCAGTGGACGCGAGCTGCCGAAGGCGGTGGCGGACATCGTGTCCGGATGATGACCGGAGCTCCGGTCGGCGGGGCGGTGTCGATCCCGCGGCCGGGGGTGTCCTCGGCGGACCGCCGGCGCCGGCGCCGGGCGCTACTCGGCCGAGAGCAGCCACCAGTAGCTCGGCTGCCCACCGTCGGAGAGCTCGAGCTCGATGTCGCCCGAAACCAGCGCGTGCACGGTCTGGTCATCCAGTGGCGCGTCGGCGCCGCGCAGGCAGGTGATCAGCTCGGCGTTCTCGGCCAGCTGCGCGAGCACGTCGCGCAGGGTCGCGCGCGGCTCACCCCACGCGACCAGCTCCTCCTCGACGAAGCCGACCGCGTCTCCGGCCCGAAAGCGACCCTGGGCGTCGTCACGGGCGGCGGGGGCCACGGCACCGGTGCGCACGTGCTCGAGCGTGTCGCGCATGATGGCGGAGTTCTCGGCGGCGTCGCGGTCGCGATCGAGGCTGACCGCGGCGGCCAGGCCGGCCTGCTGAGAGCGGCAGGCGACGACCACCACCGTCTTGTCCGACAGCTCGGCGGCCCGCTCGGCCGCCATCCGCACGTTGGCGCTGTTGGGCAGCACGATCACCTGCTCGGCCGGCACGGCGTGAATCGTGGCGAGCAGGTCATAGGTGGACGGATTGAGCGTCGGGCCCCCGTCGAGCACCCAGAAGCCCAGGCTTTCGAACAGGGCGCTCATTCCGCTGCCGTTGACGACCGCCAGCCCGCCGCAGATCGACACGGTCGCGGGGGGGGCTTCTGAGCCCAGCCGCACCTCACGAGCCAGCACCTGAGCACTCATGTCGGCCACGTCCAGGTGCGAGACGAGGCCGGCGTCGGAGAACAGCGCGGTGGCGGCGTCGGGGTTGTCGGTGTGGACGTGGACCTTGAGCGTGGTCGTGTCCCCGACGACGAGCACGGAATCGCCGATCGTCTCCAACGCGGTGATGTAGGGACGCGCCTCCAGGCCGGTGCCGGTGACCGCGAAGTTGGTGCAGTATCGAAAGGTGGTGGAGGCGTGCTGAGGGTGGGAGACCCGGGCCGCGGCGTGATGGGCCAGCTCGGGAGCGTCACCGCCGCGCAGCGCGCCGACGATCCCGGCCAGCAGAACGGTCAGGCCGTAGCCGCCGGCGTCGACCACCCCGGCGTCGCGCAGCACCGGGAGCAGGTCGGGCCCACGCGCCACGGACTCCTGCCCGGCCTGCAACGCGGATTCAATGACCGAGGCGATCACCGCGTCCTGATGCTCGTCGGAGGCGTCACGGCTCAGCCGCGCGTCGGGTGTGTGGGCCAGCTCGGAGGCGACACGATGGGCCATCTCGCGTACCACGGTGAGGATCGTGCCCTCGGCGGGCTCGCGCACTGATCCGTACGCCTGGTCGGCGGCCCGGGCCAAGGCGGCACCGATCAGCACCGGATCCACGAGCTCGCCGGGCCGGCTGATGAGCTCCTCGGCGGCGCCGCGAATCAGTTGGGAGAGGATGACCCCGGAGTTGCCCCGCGCTCCGAGCAGCGCGGCGCGCGCGACCGAGGCGACAATCTCGTCACGGCCGATCTCGTCGATCGTACGGCCCTCCGACGCTCCGGCGAGCCGATCAAGCTCCTGCAGCACGGCTCGAAGGGTGAGGACCATGTTGTCACCGGTGTCGCCGTCGGCGACCGGGAACACGTTCAGGTCGTTGACCTCCTCGCGGCGATCCTCCAGCGCGGCGAGCCCGGCCTCCACGAGCGCGCGAAAGCGGACGATGGAGGGATCAGATGGCTCTGGGCCGTCTGACGGCGACAAGCCGCCCGGCGGACGATCGGGGGCCGCCACGTCAGTGGCTGCTCTCGACCATCGGTCCGTCGCCCACCTACCGGGCTTTGACGATCTTGCCGGCCTTCAGGCAGCGGGTGCACACGTACACACGCCGCGGGGTGCCGCCGTCGTCGATACGGACGCGCTGCAGGTTGGGATCAAAGCGCCGCCGGGTCGCGACCATCGAGTGGCTGCGGCTGTTCCCGAACGCCGGTCCCTTGGCGCACACATGACAGATCTTGGACATCGCCGGGCGAGTATAGACCGGGCGGCGCTCAGCGCACTTTTGGCCGCATGCGCCTACCATCGATATCTCCGACCGACGCTTCTGCACCCTGCTAGATGGGTAGTTCTCCGTCCTGATGAGCACCAGCGCGACTCCGTCACCCCCACCGTCGCTCGTCCGCGGGCTTCCCGAGCGCTACCAGCTGCGCCGCCATATCGCCTCGGGCGGGATGGCCTCGGTGTGGTGCGCCGACGACCGTGTGCTCGGCCGGCAGGTCGCGATCAAGGTGCTTGCCGACCGCTTCGTCCATGACGAGGTCGCCGTCCGGCGCTTCAAGCGCGAGGCGCGGGCGGCCGCGCGAGTGTCGGCCCATCCCCACGTGGTGACCATCTTCGACGTCGGCGACCTGCAGGATCCCAGCTCGGGCCACGAGACGCTCGGGGCGTTCATCGTCATGGAGTACCTCGCGGGCGGTACGGTCGCCGACGCGCTGCGCCATGAGGCCGTGACCCGTGAGGAGGCGCGCCACTGGCTGCGCGACGCGGCCGAGGCGCTGGACCACGCCCACGCCCGGGGCATCGTGCACCGCGACATCAAACCGGCCAACTTCCTGCTGGACCAGAACCGCAGCGTTCACGTCGCCGACTTCGGGATCGCCCGGCTGGCCAGCGAGGACACGATCAGCAGCACGGGGGAGCTGTTCGGGACCGCCGCCTACCTGGCCCCCGAACAGGCGCTGGGCCGGGACGCCACCGCCGCCAGTGACCGCTATGCGCTCGCCGTGGCCGCGTTCGAGCTGTTGACCGGAGGTCGGCCCTTCACCGCCGCGCACTTCGCCGCCCAGGCCCGCCAGCACATCGATGACCCGCCCCCGCGGGCCAGCGAGCGCGATGCCTCCCTTCCCGCCGCCGTCGACGATGTCCTCGTCCGCGGGATGGCCAAGGATCCCGCGCACCGGTATCCGACCGCGGCGGCCTTCATCGCCGCGTTGGAGACCGCCCTGGACGGTCAGCCGACCGCGCGCACCACACCGAGGGCGGCGCCGGTCCCCGTGGGCCCCTCGACTGCGGTGACCGCCCTGCATCGCGCGGCGCCGGCGGCGGTCCCCCGCGCGCGCAGCAGCCCCCGGGTGAGACC
>JALYZB010000257.1 GCA_030945945.1 Actinomycetota bacterium
CTTGCGCGGATCGTCGGAGGCGCCGACGACGGCGACCGAGCCGGGATCGAACAGCGCCGCGAGCGGCCGGGGCGGGGGCATGCTCGGGACCGCCGCCGCGCACGGGAACCGGGTGCCGCGTGCGAGCGCCATCGCTCAGGCTCCGAACTGCGCGCGCAGGGCCGCGCTGAGGGCCAGAGCCGCCTCCGGCGGTTCGCGCTGACGGGGATGGCAGAGGGCGACCACCCGCGGCGAGAGGACGTCGGGCGGCTCCAGCCAGGTCAGGGACGGATCGATCGCGCGCTGGGCGGCCAGCCGGCCGATGCACGCGTGGCCGAGACCGGCGGCGACCAGCCGCTGAAGGGCGAGGTTGTCGTCGGTGCGGTAGACGACCTGGGGGGAGATGCCGCGCCGGCGCCAGGCCCGCTCCAGCTCGGCCTGGATGTTCCAGCGCGAGGTCCAGGCGACCACGTCGGCGCCGTCGAGCAGGTCAAAGCTGGGGGTCTCGCTGACCAGCGGGCTGTCACGGCGGGTCAGCAGCACCCACGGATCTTCGAACAGGCGGATCAGTTCGATGCGATCGTCGGCCTGCTGATTGTGGGTCAGGGCGAGGTCCAGGCGGCCGTCGGCCAGCCGCTCCACCAACAATGGATCCTCGTCGGTCTCGGTCAGGACCACCTCGATGCCGGGCCACTCGTCACGCAGAACGCGCAACGCCGCCGGCAGCAGTTCGGCGGCCGCGGTCTGGAAGACCCCCATACGAACGACTGTCCGCTCGCCCTGCAGGCTCTGCACGCTGGCCTTGAGCGCGTGCATCTCGGCCAGGGCGCGGCGGGCGTGGCGGTAGGCGGCTTCCCCGGCCGGGGTCAGTGCCACCTGGCCCCGTCCTCCGGGCCGGCTGAACACGGGCGCGCCGACCGACACCTCGAGCTCGGCGATCTGGTGGGAGATGGACGACTGCGTGTAGCCGAGGTGGGCGGCCGCGGCACGAAAGGACCCCCAGTCCGAGACTGCGATGAGAGCACGCAGGGAGCGCAGCTCGATTGGTTTGGTGATCGATAGAGATGATCGTTTCACGGAAAAGCTTTTGCATTATGAGTCCGAGAAAGCATCATAACCTGAAGGCGTGGCCACAGAGCTCACATCCGCCCCAAATCAGCCGACCGCCCCACGGGTGCCCGTCTCCGCGACCGCTCGCCGCACCCCGCTGCCGGTGCTCCTGCACACCCTGTTCTTCGTGCTCGCCGCCACCCAGACCGCGATCGTCCCCCTGCTGCCGCGGCTCAGCCACACCTACGGACTGACCCCGACCTCGAGCGCGCTGCTGCTGGCCGCTCCCGGGGTGGCCACGCTGGCCATCTCGCTGCCGGCGGGGCTGTTCGCCGATCGCCTCGGCGCCCGGCGCCTGACCGTTTCCGCGGCGGGCCTCGCCGCGCTGTCGGCAGTCGCGCAGGCGATGCCCTCCTACCCGATGCTCGTTGCCGGACGGCTCGCCTTCGGCCTGGCCTTCGGGATGATCTGGACGACCGGCGTGGCCTGGCTGTCCAGCGCCCACGGCGAGGCCGGATCGCCGCGGCTAGGTGCCGTGGCCACGAGCGCCGCCGTGGGAATGACGGCCGGTCCTGCGCTGGGCGGGGTCCTCACCGACCAGCTCGGGGTGGCCGCCCCGTTCGCGCTCGTCGCCGGGCTGACCGCGATCCTCGCCGCGATGCTGTGGCGCCAGCCGGGCGCGGCCCGCGTACCCACGCTGGCCCGCGACGCGCTGGCTCAGCTCGCCCGTCATGCTCCGCGCTCGCACGGCGTGGTCAACGGCGCCTGTGTACTGGCCATCACCGGCGCAGTCGGCGGGGTCACCCAGCTGCTCGTGCCGCTCGTCCTGCATGGGGCGGGCTTTTCGGCCAGCGCGACCGGAGTCGTCTTCTCGGCCTCGGCCGGCGTGTACATCGTCGTCAGCGCCGCCGCGGTACGGCTCGGCCGCCGCGTGACCACCGTGCGTGCGACGGCGATGGCGGGGCTCGCCCTCGCGCTCTCGCTGCTGCCCGCCGCCCTGTCGGCGAGCACGGTGGTGGTCATCGCTGTGCTGCTCATCTCCACCGCTCCGCGCGCCGTGGCCAGCACGGTCGCCTATCCGCTGGCCACCGATGCCGCTGCTCTGTCCGGGCTCGGTGACGGCGTCGTCATCGGCCTGCTCAACGGCACCTGGGCGATGGGACTCGTGCTCGCGCCGCTCGTCGCGGGCTTCGTGGACCAGGGCTTCGGGCCGCAGCTGGCCTTCGCCAGCACGGTCGCGCCCGGGGTGCTGATCGGGCTCTGGCTGCTCGTGCGCCCCGTGGGCGCGCTGAGCGCCGCCGAGCCAGCGGTCGCCGGGGTCTGACCCGCCGTCGGGTCGCCGAGCTCGCGGTCGCCTAGCCCGCGCGGCTCTCCAGGCGGGCCCGGGCCTGGAGCTCGTACAGGTCGGCTCGGTTGCGCACGTACTGCATGGCTGCGTCGACGTGGGGTTGGAAGTCCCAGGGGGTGACCGCGCCCCGGCCCAGCGCGCCGGCCACCAGCCGCCGCTCGCGCTGGCTGGCCAGCACCCGGCGGTCGATCGCCTCGAGGTCGAGCTCCTGGGCCAGCCGCCGGCGCAGCTCGCCGACTGTGCCGGCGTACCGTGGGTGGGCGGCGAGGTTGGTCAGTTCGAGCGGATCGGCGTCGAGGTCGTAGAGCAGGTCGGGATCCCCGGCGCAGACGAGCAGCTTATGCGCGCCCGAGCGGATCATCGCCGCGGGGGCGGTCACCCCCTCGGCGTAGTACTCGCAGACCACCGGAGGGCGATCGGCCTCGGTGCCGTCGGCGCCGAGCAACCCGCTCAGGCTATGGCCGTCGAGATCGGCGACCGCGGTAGCCTCCGGCCCCCGGGCGAGCTCGATCATCGTCGCGGTCAGATCCAGGCCGGACACCGGCGTGCTCACGCGTGCCCCGGCCATCCGCGAGCGGCCGTCGCCGGGTGGCACCACGATCAGCGGCACCCGGGCTGACGGGTCCAGAAAGGACATTTTGTACCAGAGCCCCCGCTCGCCGAGGAATTCGCCGTGGTCGGCGGTGAGGGCGATCAGCGTGTCCTCGTCGAGGCCGGTGTCGCCCAGCGCGCTGAGCACCTCGCCGATCCGCTCGTCCACGTAGCTGATCGCGGCGTGGTAGCCGTGGCGCGCACGGAGGATCTGCGCAGCGTCGAGTGTGAGCGTGTCGGCCCCGCACATCTCCCGCAGCCGCCGGCTGTGGGGGTCGGCGTCGGCGAGCGGGATCTCGGGTACCGTGGGCATCGGCAGTCGGGCGGGGTCGTAGCGGTCCCAGTAGCGGGGCGCGATCTCCCACGGATCGTGGGGGTTGGTGAACGAGACGACAAGCAGGAACGGGCGCTCACCTCCGGCGCGGGCGAGGTCGTGGACGTGGCGCACCGCGTGGAAGGCGACCTCGTCGTCGAAGTCGGTCTGCATGCTTGCGGTCGTGCGCGCGGGGGTGAGCACGCTCTCCATCGAGTGGTACCAGGAGAGCCGATCGCTGACCGGCCGGGTCCAGTCCGGCGTCCAGTCGAGCCCGGCCGGGTACACGTCCGTGGTCAGCCGACGTTCGAAGCCGTGCAGCTGGTCGGGGCCGACGAAGTGCATCTTGCCCGACAGGCAGGTGTCGTAGCCGGCGGCACGCAGGTGGTGGGCGACGGTCGGCACCGACGCGGCCAGTTCGGCCGCGTTGTCGTAGACGCCGACCCGTGAGCTCCGGCGCCCGGCGAGCAGGGCCGAGCGGGACGGCGCGCACAGGGGAGAGGCGCAGTAGGCCGACTCGAAGGTCACCCCGCGGTTGGCCAGCGCGGTGATGTTGGGCGCCTGGGCGGCGTGGTGCCCGTAGGCCGGCAGCCAGCCGGCCGCCAGTTGGTCGACCATGATCAGCACGACGTTGGGCCGGCGCGGAGTGGTCATCGCCCGGTCCGGGTCGCGGCGGCACGGCCCGCGGACAGGCGAGCCTGCAGCTCGCCGGCGGCCGCGGCCAGGGCGGGGGCGAGCACATCGACGAGCGCGCCGTCGCCGAGCCGGTACTCCGGTCCCGAGATGCATAGGGCGGCAACGCAGCGCTCGCCGTCGCGGACCGGAACCGCGATTCCGTGCAGCCCTCGCTCGAGCTCGCCGTGGGAGGTGGCAAAGCCGCGGTTGCGGGCCTGCTGCAGGACCCGGGCGAGCTCGCCGGGATCAGTGACCGTCTCGGGCGTGAGCTTGGCCAGCGGGCCTGGTGCGGGAGTGAGCGCGCCAAAGGCGAGCAGGACCTTGCCGTCCGCGGTGCAGTGGGCGTCGGTGTCGACCCCGAGCCAGTCCCGGGAGGAGACGAAGTGCCGGCCGTCGGCCTCGGCCACGGTGAGGACGCGCCCGCCGGAGGCGACCGCGAGCGTCACGGCCTCGCCGGTCGTCTCGGCCAGCCGTGCGATCACCGGTCTCGCGCCGGCCAACAGCTCGCTGCCGGCGATCTCGATCGCCCCGAGGCGCACGGCCTCGGGTCCCAGGTGCAGGCTCTCGCCGCCGGCCTCGCGCTCGAGGAAGCCACGGGCGAGCAGGGTCGAGACCAGACGCGATGCCGTGCTGCGGTGCACGTCGATGCGCTCGGCGAGCTCGGACACGGTGAATCGCTGCCCGGGACGGCGGAACTGCTGGAGAACCTGCAGCGCTCGGTCCGCGGTGCGCAGGACGGATGTCGGCGCAGGTTGCATTTGCTGCACGCGGAGTTACGATAACGCACGCTCGTGAGTTTCGTGACGAACTCCTGCCGTCGGATCCGGTGCCAACCGATGCGCGTTCACATGCCCTTGACACGGGATGGTCACCGACATAGGTTGTCGACAATCGACGACCCGATGGCCCTTGATACCGACACCTGGGGACTGGCTTCCGTGCCGCAGCTCTCGACTACCGACCGTGTGCGCGGCGAGCTGCGCAGCGGCATCGTCTCGGGGCGCATCGGGCCAGGCGCGCAGCTGCGCGAGATGGCCCTTGCGCAGACCCTGGGGACGGGCCGCAGCGCGATCCGTGAGGCGATCCGCCAGCTTGTCCAGGAGGGCCTGGTCGAGTACCGGGTCAACCGCGGGGTGCACGTGCGGATGCTGACCGCCGCTGACTGCCACGACCTCTACCGGGCCCGCGAAGCGATCGAGGTCAGCGCCGTGCACGTGGCTCTGGTCGAGCACATGACGCTCGACCTGACCGCCCTGCAGCGGGAATATGACCGGATTGTCGCCGCGGCGGCGTGGGCAGCGGCCGAGACGCCGGCCGACGGAGAGCTGATCGCCGCCGACCTTGACTTTCATCGCGAGCTCGTACGGCTCTCGGGCAGCCCGCGCATGAGCCGGGCGCACGAGACCCTGGCCGCTGAGGCCCAGATGCTGATGCACCATCAGCCGGTCTACCCGCTCAGCGATTACGCCGCCGACCATTCGGTGCTGCTGGAGGCGATCGCGCGCCGCGATCCCGCTGCGCCCGAGCGCGTTCGCGAACACCTGCGCCTGTCCGAGGAGCTGATCGTCGCTGAGATCGGACGCCTGGGGGCGATGACGCAAGAGGGCACACACTCAACACGAGGAGAGGTTCAGTGAGCGAGCGATCAGGTCAGGAGCTCGGACGGGATGGACTAACCCGGCGCGAGGCCCTTCAGGGCGCCGCGGCGGCCGGGATGGTGCTGGGCGCCGGGGGGCTGCTGACCGCATGCGGCGGCTCAAGCGGTGCGAGTTCGAGCGCGCAGACCAGCTCGGCGGCGGGCAAGCTGAAGAGCGGCGGCCTGTTGCGCGTCGGCGCCACCGGCGGCGGCGCCAAGGACACGATCGACGCCCACCAGCCCGCCGTCGATCCGGACATCATGCGCTGCTGGAACCTCTACGAGCCACTCGCCGTGCGGCCGCCGAGCTTCGGTCCGCTGGAGATGATGGTCGCCGAGTCGATCGAGGCCGAGCACGGCAAGGCCGATTCGTGGGTGGTCAAGATCCGTCCCGGCATCGAATTCCACAACGGCAAGACGGTCACCGCCGAGGACGTCATCTTCTCGCTGCAGCGAATCCTCGACCCCAAGACGCCCAAGGTTGGCGCTGCATCGATCGGCTATGTGGACATCAAGAACGTCAAGAAGCTCTCCAAGTCCTCACTGCGGATCCCGCTCAAGTTCCCCAACGCCACCTTCCTGGACGACATCGGCCAGTACTTCAACGCGATCGTTCCGATCGGCTATGACCCGGCCAAGCCGGTCGGTACCGGGGCGTTCATGTTCGAGAGCTTCACCGCCGGCCAGCAGAGCGTGTTCAAGAAGTTCCCCAACTACTGGCAGACCGGCAAGCCGTACGTCGACCAGCTGACAATTCTCGACTTTGCCCAGGACACCGCGCGGGTCAACGCGCTGCTCGGCGGCCAGGTGGACGCGATCGACAACCTGCCCACCGGCCAGATCTCCCAGGTCCAGGGCAACTCGGCCCTGAAGGTGCTGATCTCGCACACCGGGCAATGGCAGCCGTTCACGATGCGCGTCGACCAGGCTCCGTTCAACGATCCGCGGGTCCGCCAGGCGATGCGGCTGATCGTCAACCGTCCGCAGATGGTCACGCAGGTGCTCAGCGGCCAGGGACGGGTGGCCAACGACCTGTACTCGCCGTTTGATCCCGCCTTTGACTCCTCGCTGCCCCAGCGCCATCAGGACCTCGCGCAGGCCAAGTCGCTGCTCAAGGCGGCCGGCCATGCCGGGTTGACCGTGCAGCTGGTCACTGCGCCGGTCTTCCAGGGCGTGGTTCAGGCGGCCGAGGTGTTCGCGCAGCAGGCCTCGGGGGCGGGCGTCACCGTCCAGCTGCGCAAGCTCGACACCACCACGTTCTACGGCTCCCAATACCTGAAGTGGACGTTCGCCCAGGACTTCTGGGCCACCCGCGAGTATCTGCCCCAGGTGGCTCAGGGCAGCCTGCCCAACTCGCCGTTCAACGAGACCCACTGGTCCGATCCGACGTTCAACAAGCTCATCAACCAGGCCCGAGGCACTCTGGACGCGACCAAGCGCGCGCAGTTGCTGCAGGAGGCCGAGAAGATCGAGTACGAGACCGGCGGTTACATCATTCCGTACTTCTCCAACCAGATCGACGCCTACAGCGCCAAGCTCGGAGGCTTCGTGGAGGCCAGGTCCGGGTTCCCGCTGGGCAACTACTGGTTCAAGAACGTGGGGTTCACGGCCTAAGGAACATGGAGGAGCCGCGCCCATGAGTCGATTCCTGCTGCGCCGCATCCTGCTCGGGCTGCTGACGCTGCTGTTGGTCTCGATCGTCGTGTTCGCGGCCACCCAGGCGCTGCCGGGCGATGCCGCGCGGGCGATCCTCGGCCGCAACGCCACCCCGGCGCGTCTGGCCGCCCTCACCCGCCAGCTGCACCTCAACCAGCCCGTGGTCACGCAGTACTTTCACTGGCTCGGCGGCCTGCTGAGCGGCAACTTCGGGACCTCGGCGGCCACCCAGCAGCCGGTCACCCAGCTGCTCAGCGGGCGGATCGTCAACTCCGCCTTTCTCGTGTTCGTCTCCGCGATCATCGCCCTGCCGCTGTCGATCCTGCTTGGGGTGATCATGGCCGTGTGGCGCGACCGGGTCGCCGACCACGTGCTCTCGATGGTCACCCTGTCGCTGGCCGCGCTGCCCGAGTTCGTGATCGGCATCGGATTGGTGCTCCTGTTCGCCACCAACCTCTCCCACGCGTTCCCGGCGGTCTCGATCATCCCGCCGGGGGAGCACGCATGGAACGTGCCCAACGCGGTCGTGCTGCCCGCGGCCACGCTGATCCTCGCGGTGACTCCGTACATCAGCCGGATCATGCGCGGCTCGATGGTCGAGGTCCTGGAGTCCGACTACGTGACCATGGCGCGCCTGAAGGGCCTTTCCAACCGTACGGTGATCTGGCGCCACGCCGTGCCCAACGCGATCGTCCCCGCGATCCAGGTGTCCGCCCTGCAGCTGGCCTACATGGCCGGCGGGGTGGTCGCGGTCGAATACGTGTTCTCCTTCCCGGGTATCGGCGCGTCGCTCGTGGACGCGGTCACAAACCGCGACGTGCCCGTCGTGCAGGCGCTGACGATCATCATCGCCGCGGTCTACGTGGTCGTGAATCTGATCGCCGATCTGACGACGGTCCTGGTCACCCCCCGGCTGCGGACGGCCGGGCGATGAGCGCCCCGGCGATGACCGTCGACAAGGTCGCGGGCGCCCCGCCGGCGATGCGCAACCGGCAGTGGACCGCGCTGGTGCGCGCGATGCTCGGCATGTGGCGCTCGCGGATCGGGCTGGTCATCGTCATCCTGCTCGTGCTCGTCGCCCTGGCCGGGCCGCTGATCGCGCCCCACGCGCCGACCGAGTTCATTACCGCCCCCAACAGCCCCCCGTCGGCCCATGCCCTGTTCGGGGGCGACAGCCTTGGCCGCGACGTGTGGAGCCGGTTCCTCTCCGGAGGCCGCAGCGTCCTCGGCCTGGCCGTGGCCTCGACGATCGTCGGTGTCGGGGTCGGCCTGATCGTGGGGCTGATGGCGGCCTACTCCGGTGGGCTCGTCGACGAGGTGCTGATGCGGATCGCGGACGTATTCATGGCCTTCCCGCAGATCGTGCTCGCTCTGCTGCTCGTCTCGGCGTTCGGGCCCAAGCTGTGGCTGATCGTGCTCACCGTCGGCATCTCTCACGCCCCCCGCGTGGCCCGGGTGATCCGTGGCGCCGCCCAGCAGGTCGTGGAGCGCGACTTCGTCAAGGCGGCCGAGGCGGTCGGCGAGCCGCGACGGCGGATCATCTTCGGCGAGTTGCTGCCCAACGTGACCAGCCCGCTGCTCGTCGAGGTCGGTCTGCGCCTCACCTATTCGATCGGCCTGATCGCGGCGATCAACTTCCTCGGCGCCGGCCTGCAGCCCCCGTCGGCCGACTGGGGGCTGATGATCAGCGACAACCGCCTCGCCGTCAGCGTGCAGCCGTGGGCGGTGCTGCTCCCGGTGCTGGCTATCGCGCTGCTGACCATCGGGACCAACCTGCTCACCGACGGGTTCGCGCGGGCGGCGATCGGCATCGACCGGGGAGAGTGAGATGAGCGTCGCCACCGAGCCCGCTGAGGCACCCGACAGCGCGGTCGCCGTCCGCGGGCTGCGGATCGCGCTTCTCTCCAGCGGCGCCGACGTGATCGACGAGATCGCGCTCGAGGTGCGGGCCGGGGAGGTGCTCGGCCTGGTCGGCGAATCGGGCTCGGGCAAGACGACGGTCGGCATGGCTCTGATGGGGTATTGCCGCCCGGGCGGCCACGTGACCGCCGGCGAGGTGGTGATCGACGGCCGCGACCTCGCTCACCTGCCCGCCGGCGAGCTGCGGCGCCTGCGCGGCGGCACCGTCTCCTACATCCCGCAGGATCCCGGCACGGCGCTGAACCCGGCCCTGCGGATCGACCGCCAGCTGTCCGAGACGCTCGACGCCCACGCCGCCGACACCTCCGCGGAGGAGCGCCGCGCGCGCGTACGCGAGAGCCTGGAGGAGGTGGCGCTCCCCTCCGACGACGCGTTTCTGCGCCGCTATCCCCACCAGCTGTCCGGCGGCCAGCAGCAGCGTGTGGCGATCGCGATGGCCTTCAGCTGCCGGCCCCACGTGATCGTCTGCGATGAGCCGACGACCGGCCTGGACGTGACCACCCAGGCGCGCGTGCTGCAAACCGTGCGCGAGCTGTGCCGCAGCCACCAGGTGGCCGCGCTGTACGTCAGCCACGACCTCGCCGTCATTGCCGAGCTGGCCGACCACGTGGCGGTCATGTACGCCGGGCGGATCGTCGAGCGCGGACCGCGCGAGGTCATCTTCTCCAACCCGCGCCACCCGTACACGCGCCGGCTGCTGCGCGCCGTTCCGGATCTCGCCGGCCGGCGGGTCGTGGTCGGGATCCCCGGGCGCGCCCCGCTGCCCGGCCAGCGCCCGGACGGGTGCTACTTCGCTCCTCGCTGCGATCTCGCCGTTGAGCTGTGCTCCGAGCGATTCCCCGAGCCGACCTCGGTCGGCGACGGCCACGTCGTGCGCTGTCACCGGGCCGCAGACGCACCCGACGAGCTTCCGCTGAGCGCCGACGCCCCCGCCGCCCCCGCTGCGGCCGGCGATGTCGTGCTCGCGGTGAACGGGCTCGACGCCAGCCACGGCTCGCACGCGACCCTGTTCGAGATCGAGCTGTCGGTGCGGCGCAACGAGTGCTTGGCCCTCGTCGGGGAGTCGGGCAGCGGCAAGACGACGCTCGCTCGCTGCGTGGCCGGCCTGCATCACAACTACACTGGCGACATCACGCTCGATTCCGAGCGCCTGGCCGAGAGCTCGCGCGGGCGCACGACGCTGGCTCGCAAGCAGATCCAGTACGTGTTCCAGAATCCCTACGCCTCGCTGAACCCCAGGCGCACGGTCGGGCAGACGATCGCCCGCCAGCTGCAGCTGTTCTTCCCCGGCCACCGCCGTGACATCGGCCGGCGGGTGGCTGAGTGCCTGGAGCGGGTCGCGCTGTCGGCGGCAGCCGCCAACCGCTTTCCCGACCAGCTCTCCGGAGGCGAGCGCCAGCGCGTGGCCATCGCCCGGGCCCTCGCCGCCGAGCCGGCGCTGCTCGTCTGCGACGAGATCACCTCGGCGCTCGACGTCTCGGTGCAGGCGGCGATCATCGACCTGCTCGCCGGGCTGCGCCAGGAGATGGGCCTGAGCATCCTCTTCATCACCCACAACCTCGCCCTGATCCGGGTCATCGCCGACCGCGTGTGCGTGATGACCGGCGGGCGGATTGTGGAAACGGGCGCCGTCGCCGATGTGTTCGCCGCCCCGCGCGCGCAGTACACCCAGCAGCTGCTGGCCAACACGCCAAGCATCGAGTTCGCGCCCGGCGGGGCCGCCGGGCGCGCAGGGGAATGAATGCAGCCCGTGCGGCGGGGCTGGACCCTGCGGCGGCTGGGCTTGGGCCCGTCCACGTCGCTCGGATCGGAGGCGGCCGCGTCGTGCGCTACGTGGATCGCGGCGAGCCGGGCGCGGCACCGTTCGTGTTCCTCGGCGGCCTGGCCACCAGCATCGGCGCGCTGGGCCTGACCGAGCTGGCCTTCCCCGATCGCGACCGGCTCGGGCTGCGCGCGATCAGCGTCGAGCGCAACGGCTTCGGTGCGACCCCGCTCGATCCCCGGTTGGGCATCGCCGAGGCCGCGCAGGACATCCTCGCCGTCCTGAACCGGCTCGACGTGGACCGGGTCTCGATCGTCGCGGTGTCCGGCGGAGGGCCGTTCGCGGCCACGCTGGCGGCCGCGGCTCCCGAGCGCGTCCGCTCGTTGCACCTCGTCGCCGCCGTGGCCGGGAGTCTGATCGCCACCCACGGCACGGCCGCGGCCCAGTTCGCCGACGCGATGGCCGTTGCCCGCGATCCGGCCGCGATGTGGGCGCTTGAGCCCGGCAGCCCGCTGCAGGCGACCCTCGGCTTCGCGGCTGCGGCC
>JALYZB010000091.1 GCA_030945945.1 Actinomycetota bacterium
CGGCCGGCGATCTCGGTATGAGACAGCCCGCCGAAGCGGTCCAGCGCGATCGCTTCCCGCTGGGCCAGGGGAGCACAGGAGTAAGGCCCGAATCCGGTTACCTGCGTCGTGTTCTGCGGCATCCTCAGCGACAGTGCCCAGCCCGGGGAAGTACTCGAGCTCGATATCGGACTCGCGCAAACCGTGGCTGCGTCGATCACGGCGGATGACGTCGATGCAGCGGTGGCGACAGGCTCGAGGGCTGCTGCGAGCCTAATCAAAGGTCTCCCGGTTGCGCCAGACGGCGAGAAAGCCCTCCTCTAGCGCGCCCTCCGCCCGTCGAGAGCTGGCGCACACCAGCCGCGTGAGCCCAAACGCTTGGCGCCACAGCGGGCATAGAGCTCTTCGAACGCCCGAATATCGTCGTCCTGGACACGTCGCATCAAGATCCTCATCGCTGAGCCCGACACGCAGCCGCGGGGCCGAGCCTGGACTCCCGAGGCGTCCCGCACCGCCGACCGCTACTCGGCCGAGCTGAGCCGTCCGACCGTTGCGATTCCGGGTAGGCAACCGTCGTTCACGATCAGCGATCCCCCTCATATGGTCGCAGGGAGCAGCACACGGTCGATCACGTGAATGATGCCATTGGAGGCTTCGATGTCGGAGCTCACCACGCGGGCACCGTCCACACGAATGCTGCCGTCGATCGACACCGGCAGTTCCTCGCCATGCATTGTCGGCGCCGTGCTCAGCGCAACTGCGTCTGCGGCGGTGACCAGGCCCGGGACGACGTGGTAGGTCAGGACGTCAGACAGCATCTTGGGCTCGGCCAACAACGACTCGACAGCTCCCGTGGGCAGCCGCGCGAACGCCGCGTCACTCGGCGCGAAAACGGTGAATGGTCCCTCGCCCTCCAATGTCGACCCGAGACCGGCGCGATCGATCGCCGCGATCAGCGTGGTGAACGTGCCTGCGTCTCTGGCGGTCTGGATGATGTTCTTCTCCATCTGGACTCCTTCGCTCACTGGGTATCGGTCACGCGGCCACGAGCGGACCGCGGTCGGCTTCGGGGACCACGTGCTGGCCCTCAGACGGCAGCGGCTGCTCACCGGCGAACTTCTGATCCGCGGCGTAGCGGCCATCGAGCACGGCGGCGTAGAACAGCAACGCGAGCGCGGCGGCAACGATCAGCGTGACGAGCGCACCAACCACGAACAGGCCCGGGGTGCTCATCGCTCGCCGTGCCGCAGCACGATCCCGCCAAGCGACAGGATCGACGGCACCCACAGCCCGACGAAGATTCCCTGCTGCTTGTCGCCGCTGAACCACAGCGCCACCGAGAGTACGAACGACACGAACGCGGCAAAGAGGATCAGCCCACGCGCACCAACCTCAGGGTGGGCCGTGACCAGTGTCTGAACCTTACCCATCAAGCCACCATCCTTTGACAGTCATTGGACATAAGCTGCACCAGAAGCTAACCGCCCGACTAGGTTCTGTCAAGGGTTTGGCCAAGGTCTGTAAGCTAATGAGCATGTCCGCCAGATTCGGACCGCTTCGGATCGGCGAGTTTGCCCGCCGCGTGGACGTGACGCCGGATCTCCTGCGCGCGTGGGAGCGGCGCTACGGACTCCTGCAGCCGGTGCGCTCGTCAGGCGGCTTCCGGCTCTACAGCGAGGATGACGCCGAGCGGGTCGCCCGTATGCGCCGCGCCCTAGACGACGGACTTTCGGCCGCCGAAGCGGCACGCGCCGCGCTGGATCGCGGCCTACCCTCCACCGGCCTTCTCGAAGACGGCGCGGGTCGCCTGCTCGCCGCGATCGAGCGCTACGACGAGGCCGAAGCCCACGCGGTGCTCGACGCCGGCCTGGCAGCGTGCGGGCTGGAACTCGTCCTGCGCGACGTGATCTTTCCGACCCTCACCCAAGTTGGCCTGAGATGGGAACAGGGGACGCTCGAGATCGGCCACGAGCATTTCGCCAGCCAACTGATCCGCGGCCGACTGCTCTCCCTCGCGCGCCTCTGGAACCGCGGCGCCGGCCCGCTCGGGCTGCTTGCCTGTGGACCTGGAGAAAAGCACGACATCAGTCTCATTGCCTTCGGGCTACTGCTCAGCTCGCACGGCTGGCGGATTCTGTTTCTGGGTGCCGACACGCCGATCGCGACCATCATCCAAACCGCGCAAACCACCCGACCCGAGCTCGCGGTTCTCGTCAGCTTCAACCCGGCCCCGCTCCCAATCCAAGTCACCGCACTGCACCGGCTGGCGAAGATCGCCTCGCTCGTCCTCGCCGGCCCGGGAGCATCCGACCCGCTGTGCGCTCAGCTCGGCGCACGCCGCCTAAACGGCGACCTCATCGCGGCCGCCAAAGCCATCGCCACAGGACAAACGACCGAACGCCCGCCGCGAGCGCCCCACCGGGCGGATCGCTAACGGCTGTCATGCCCCGGGAGGAGCGGGGGTCGCGTTCGCGGCACTTGGACCAGATGCGAACAGAGCTTTAGGCAGCGCGGTTAGCGTCGATATCTCGGAGCAACGGCCCGACGCAGTGCGCTCGGTTGCGGCAACGTTCTGAGAACCGCTAATGCAAGGCCGCTCCGTGAACCTCGAGCTGCATCCGCCGGACCCCGCCCTTCAGCAGATCGGCGCGTTGCTCACCCGCACCGAGGCGTGGACGCGTCTCGCGCCGGTAGCCCCAGGGCAGGCTCCGTCTAGCTTCCCAGCAACTCGTGCACGGCTGACCGGCCCTTATAGCGGCTGTGTGCCCTAGCCTGCAGCCGTGGTTGACGACCGCCCTGCGAGTGGTGACCTGCTGCGCTCGATCGAGCGGGCCTCGTTCTCGCCCGTGCCGCCACACAGCCCGGTCGACGACGCTCCCGCTCCGCCGCGCTGGTGGGGAAACCACTTGCGCGAGCTGCGCTGGCAAGCCGAGCTCGCGCGGCTGCTGATCGACCCCATCTATCGGTGTCAGGGGATTCCCGCTGGAACCGGCGCGCCGGTGCTTGTGATTCCCGGCTTCCTCGCCGGAGACACCTCGCTCGCGATCATGCGTGACTGGCTGCGGCGCGCCGGGTACGCCCCACACCCCAGCGAGATCCAGGTCAATATTCGCTGTTCGGACCAAGCGGCGGATCGGCTCGACGCGGTCCTCGCGCGAGCGTACGAGAGTAGCGGCCGCCGGGTGGCGCTGATCGGGCACAGCCGCGGCGGCCATTTCGCCAAGGCGTTGGCCCACCGGCACCCAGAACGCGTCGCCGCGGTGATCTCCATGGGCGCCGGCCTCGATTCGCCCTTTGACATCAGCGTGCCGACGAAGATCGCGGTCGGCACAATGCGCGCAGTCCATGCACGCACCAGCGACCGCGTCGCCCAGCGCGGCTGCTACACCGAGACGTGCACATGCCG
>JALYZB010000296.1 GCA_030945945.1 Actinomycetota bacterium
TCATCGGCGGCGACCACATGGTGTTCGCGCCCGTCTACGGCTGCCCGTTCATCCGCGAGGGCGACGTTCGGCGCGACGCAAAGATGGCCGATTTCGAGAACCTCGTGCGCCTCTCCCAGGCCTTCCCCGAGCTCGACTCCCCGGGCGGGACGATCTGCGAGCCCGAGGACCGGCCGCTGGACTCCCGCCACCTGGACATGGTCTACGCGCTGCAGACCCTGTCCGACAAGCCGTACATGGGCTCGGTCACCTCGGGGCCCAACGCGGCCGACACGATCCGCATGGGCGAGATCCTGTTCGGTGGTCGGGCGGAGATCGAGCGCGCGCCGGTCTCGATCTCCCTGATCAACGTCAACAGTCCGCTGCGCTACGACGACCGGATGCTGGCGGCGATGTTCGAGTACGTCAGGGCCGGCCAGGCCGTGGTCATGACCCCGTTTCTGCTCATGGGGGCGATGTCCCCGGTGTCGCTGCCGGCCACGCTCGTGCAGCAGATGGCCGAGGCGCTGGCGGGGATCGCCCTGACCCAGCTGATCCGGCCCGGCGCGCCGGTGGTGTTCGGCTCGTTTCTCTCCAATACCGACATGCAGTCGGGCTCTCCGTCCTTCGGCACCCCGGAGTCGGGTGTCGGCGTGCTCTGCACCGGCCAGATCGCTCGCCACTTCGGGCTGCCCTGGCGAGGCGGCGGCGCGCTCAACGCGTCGCAGACGGTCGACGCCCAGGCCGCCTACGAGTCACTGATGACGCTGATGCCGACCTTCCTGGCCGGAGCCAACTTCGTCATGCATTCCGCCGGCTGGCTGGAGGGCGGGCTGGTTTCCTGTTATGAGAAGTTCATCCTCGACATCGAGCTGCTGCGCGAGCTGCGCCACGAGTTCACGCCGCTGGAGATCGACGACGCATCGCTGGCCTTCGACGCCCACGTCGAAGTCGGCGCCGGCGGGCATTTCCTCGGCGCCGCCCACACGCTCGAGCGCTTTCGGGAGTGCTTCTACCGCCCGCTGCTGTCCTCGACGGAGAACTTCGACCGGTGGACCAAGAAGGGCGCGCGCGACACGACCGCCCGGGCCGGCGAGATCTGGCGTGCTCAGCTGGAGAGCTACGAGCAGCCGCCGCTGGACGACGCGATCGAGGCGGAGCTGCGTGAGTTCGTGGACCGCCGGCGCACCGAGCTCGGCGACTAGGAATCCAGACGCCGGATCGCATAGCCGGAGGCTTCGAGCGCGGCGACGATCTGTGCCCCATGGTCGGCTCCGCGGGTCTCGAGCGCGATCTCGACTCCGGTCTCGCGCACGTGCAGAGGGACCGCCTCGCGGACGTGATCGGTGTGCACGACGTTGCCGCCCGCCGCGGCGATCTCGGTCAGCAGCGCGGCCAGGCCGCCGGGGCGGTCCGAGATCCGGGTGAACAGGCGCATGCGCCGCCCGGCGGTGGTCTCGCCGCGGTTGGCGATCGCCGCCAGCAGTCCGGCGTCGACGTTGCCACCCGACAGGACGATCACCGTCGAGCCGTCGGGGGCGGGGGAGAGGCGACCGGCGAGCAGGGCGGCGACCCCGACCGCGCCCCCGCCCTCGACGACGAGCTTGGAGCGCTCGAGCAGCCAGACCATCGCGTCGGCGACGGCATCCTCGTCGACGAGCACCATCTCGTCAACCCAGCGCTGGACGAGCGGCAGCGTGAGCTCGCCGGGCCGCTTGACCGCGATGCCGTCGGCGATCGTCGCGCTGGCCGTGAACGTGATCGGGCTGGCGGCCGCCAGCGACGGGGGAAAAGATGCGCAGGCGTCGACCTGGATGCCGATCACCCGGACTTCGGGCCGAGCGGTCTTGACGACCCCGGCCACCCCGGAGATGAGGCCCCCGCCGCCGACCGGGACGACGACGGCGGCGAGGTCGGGCACGGCATCGAGCAGTTCAAGCCCGAGTGTGGCCTGGCCGAGCACGATCTCAGGGTCGTCGAAGGGATGCACGAACACCGCGCGGGTCTCGGCGGCCTCGGTCCGGGCGAAGCCGACGCACTCGTCAACCGAGCCCCCGCCGAGCCGGACGGTTCCGCCGAACGCCTGCACTGCAGCGACCTTGGCCACCGGCGCGTCTGAGGGCATGAACACGGTGCAGGGGATCCCGCGCGCCCGGGCCGCATAGGCCAGCGACTGGCCGTGATTGCCCGCGCTGCCGGCGACGATCGCCGGGGCGTGCTGCAGCAGGCTGGTCTTGTGGACGGCGCCGCGAAGCTTGAAGGAGCCGGTCCGCTGCAGGTTCTCGGCCTTGAGCAGCACGCGCCCGCCGCAGCCGTCCGAGAGGCTGCGCGAGGTCAGCAGCGGCGTCTCGCGCGCGAGCGTGGCGACCACCCGGCGCACGGCGTCGGCCTCCCCGGCCCGGATCCGGCGCTCCACGGCGTCGGCATCACGGGTGCTGTTCATGGGCTCGTCACGGCTTGGCGCATGATCGCCCCAATGTTAGACTCAGAGCCGATGACTCATATATCAGTCGTGCGCGGGGCGGGGCGCGCGGCCGCCCGGTGAGCACGCGCGTCTTGCCGCCGGCACCGCGAGCGCTGCTGGCCGATCGTGCCTACGCCGACCTGCGTGACCGGATCGTCACGTTGCGGATCGCTCCCGGCGAGCCGATCGACGAGGACGCACTCGGGGCCGAGCTGGCGATCGGGCGTACTCCGGTTCGCGAGGCGATCAAGCGCCTGGCGCTGGAGAACCTGGTCACCGTGTTCCCGCGCCGGGGGACGTTCGCGTCGGAGATCAACATCACCGATCTCGCTGACATCTCCGACGTGCGTACCCAGCTCGAGGGCCACGCCGCCTACCGAGCCGCCCAACGGCTGACCCGCGAGCAGCGCTTCGAGCTCGACGAGCTGCTCGTCGCGCTGGCCCACAGCGAGGGCAGCGACGACACCGCAGGGCTGATGGCGCTGGACGCGGCCGTGCACCGCTTCATCCATCGCGCCGCCGGCAACCCGTACCTCGAGGAGACGCTCGGCCGCTACCTCAACCTGTCGCTGCGCATCTGGCACCTCGTGCTCGACCGGCTGCCGCACCTGTTCGCGCGCGTTCACGAGCACGACGACGTCCTGCACGCGATCGCCTCAGGGGACGCCGGCCGGGCGCGGGCGGTCGTCGCCGAGCACATCGAGGTCTTCGAGCGCGAGATTCGGGCCGTCCTGTAGTCATGCTTCTGCGCGGCGACAAGCTCATCCCATGAACCCAGGAGTGGACTGAAATGCACTATGACTTCGTCGTCGTCGGCAGCGGCTCGGCGGGCTCTGTGCTCGCCAACCGCCTCAGTGCCGATCCCTCGATCCGCGTCCTCGTCCTCGAGGCCGGCCGCAACGACTCGTTGTGGGATCTCTACATCCACATGCCCGCTGCGCTGTCGTTTCCGATCGGCAACCGCTTCTACGACTGGAAGTACGAGTCCGAGCCCGAGCCACACATGTTCGGTCGCCGCATCTACCACGCGCGCGGCAAGGTGGTCGGCGGGTCGAGCTCGATCAACGGCATGATCTTCCAGCGCGGTAATCCGCTGGACTACGAGCGATGGGCGGCCGACCCCGGCATGGCGGACTGGGATTACGCCCACTGCCTGCCGTATTTCAAGCGCATGGAGACCTGCGTGGCCGGCGCGGACGTCTGGCGCGGCGGCGACGGCCCGCTCAAGCTCGAGCGCGGCCCCGCCGATGGCGCGCTGTTCCGTGCCTTCTTCCAGGCCACCGTGCAAGCGGGCTACCGGCTGACTGAGGACGTCAACGGCTACCGCCAGGAGGGCTTTGGCCCGTTTGATCGCAACATCTACCGCGGCCACCGCATGAGCGCCGCCCGTGCCTATCTGCACCCGGTGCTCAGCCGCCCCAACCTCGAGCTGCGCACGGGGGCCTTCGTCAGCCGCGTGCGATTCGAAGGGACGCGCGCGGTCGGGGTCGAGGTCACGCACAAGGGCCAGACCGAGCGGATCGACGCGGGAGAGGTGATCCTGGCCGGCGGCGCGATCAACTCGCCGCAGCTTCTGCAGCTCTCGGGCGTCGGGAACGCGCACGAGCTGGAGGCGATCGGGGTGGCGCCGCGCCACGATCTGCCGTCGGTCGGCGAACATCTGCAGGACCACCTCGAGGTCTACGTTCAGTACGCCTCGAAATTGCCGGTCTCGGTCGCGCCGGCCATGAAGTACCGCAACCGGCCCTGGGTCGGGCTTCAGTGGCTGCTGGGTCGCCGCGGCCCCGGCGCGACCAACCACTTCGAGGGAGGCGGCTTCGCGCGCTCCAACGATGACGTCGCCTACCCGAATCTGATGTTCCACTTTTTGCCCATCGCCATCCGCTACGACGGAACCGCGCCCCAGGGCCACGGCTATCAGGTTCACGTCGGTCCGATGTACTCCGACGCCCGCGGCTCGGTCAAGATCGTCTCCACCGACCCGCGCCGGCATCCCGCGCTGCGCTTCAACTATCTTTCCACCGAGAGCGACCGCCGGGAGTGGGTGGAGGCCATCCATGTCGCTCGCAACATCCTCACCCAGCCGGCCTTCGATCAGTACAACGACGGAGAGCTCTCGCCCGGGCCGGCCGTCGACTCCGATGCGCAGATCCTCGAGTGGGTGGCCAAGGACGCCGAGACCGCTCTGCACCCGTCCTGCACGTGCCGACTGGGCACGGGAGAGGACTCGGTCATCGATCCGGCGAGTATGCGCGTCCACGGCCTGGAGGGGATTCGCGTCGTCGACGCCTCTGCGATGCGCTACGTCACTAACGCCAACATCCATGCTCCGACGGTGATGCTGGCCGAGAAGGGCGCCGATCTCATCCTCGGCAATACACCCCTCGAGCCGATCCACGAGCGGTTCTACCGCCACGGTCCGCAGGGAGCAAGCTCCGAAGCGGCGATCAGCGGCGCCGCCGGGCCGGGGTGATGGTCACCGTCTGGAGCTCGGTGAAGGTGTGCATGACGTGCGCGCCGCCCACACGGCCGATCCCGCTGTCAGATCCGGCGCGGCCCCCGAAGGGCAGGTGCGCCTCCCAGTAGTTGCTCGACTCGTTGATGTTCACCCAGCCGGTTCTCACCCGGTCTGCATATTCAAGGCCACGCTGCAGGTCGGCGGTGAAGATGGCCGAGAGCAGTCCGTACGGGGAGGCGTTGGTGAGCGCCACCGCCTCCTCGAAGGAACGGATCGCGACAATGGGCGCGACCGGTCCAAACGTCTCCTCGGTGCTGACCCGCGCGTCGGCGGCGACGCCGGCGAGCACCGTCGGTTCCCAGTAGAGCTCGGTCGGGAAGTCGGCGCTGCGGGCCCCGCCGGTCAGCGCGTCGCCCCCGCGCTGCAGAGCGTCAGCGACGTGCTCGTCCATCTTTGCCGCCACACCCCCGTTGTTGAGCGGCCCCATCGTCGTCTCGGGGGCGAGCGGATCCCCGAGCACGATCTGCTCGGTGACCGCGCGTCGCAGCTTCTCCAGGAACTCGTCGTGGACCCCGCGTTGCACGAGGATGCGCTCGCCGGCGGTGCAGCTCTGACCGGCGCAGAGAAAGCATGCGGTCAGCGTCGCCACCACCGCGGCGTCGACGTCGGCGTCGTCGAGAACCACGATCGGTCCGTTCCCGCCCATCTCCAGCAGTGATGCCTTGCCCGCCGAGGCCGCCGCCACCAGCCGGCCTGTCTGCGTCGAACCAATGAAGCCGACCCCGTTGACCGCAGGGTGGCGGGCGATCTCGTCTCCGACCACCGGGCCGGGGCCGGTGACGAAGTTGAACGCCCCGGGCGGCAGGTCGGCGTCGGCCACGCACTCGGCGAGCGCCGCCGCGCACAGGGCAGTCGACGGCGCCGGCGTCCACACGACCGCGTTGCCGCAGGCCAGGGCGGGCGCGATCAGCTCGGCGGGCATCGTGTACGGCCAGTTCCAGGGGCTGATCACCCCGACGACGCCACGCGGACGGCGGGTCAGCAGAACACGCTTGCCCGGTGAGAAGGAGTTGGGGAGCTCGCCCCCCAGGCGCTTGGCGTCCTCGGCCGCCATCCGCCAGTACTCGATGAGCTCATCGACCTCGTCGTAGGCTTCGGCGTGCAGCGGCTTACCCTGGTCCAGGGTGAGCATGCGGGCCAGCGCGTCGCGCCGGGATTCGATCAGATCGCCGACCGCGTGCATCTTCGCCGCGCGCTCAAAGGCAGTCAGCCGAGCCCAGCCGTCCGCTGCCGCGCCGGCGGCGTCGATGGCCCGCCGCGCGTCGGTCCGATCACCCTCCGGCATCGTGCCGAGACGCTCGCCGCTCCCGGGGCTCGTGGCCTCGAAGGTGGCTCCGCTGGCACTCGCCGTCCACGCTCCGCCCACGAACATCTCCTGCGGTGTTGCTGCGGTCATGTCCCTCGCTCCCGGCCTTCGGGCTCACCGAGTCCTGGGCGAACCGTGGAGACGGCGGCGCTGCCAGCGCACGCGCGTCGTTGACACGTTCAGAGGACTGATATATAACAGCCGTGTCTGGACCTGGTCAATACGCCGGAGAGCGTGGATCGCGGGGCCGGCGACGAGCTTCTTCATCGTGATCGATAGTCGTGCCGCATGCGCGACGGGAGGTAGATTGATGGCAACCGCAGAGGCTCCGACCGGGAGCGGCGACAGCGGCGAACTCGCCGGTTTCGGCTACAAGCAGGAACTCGACCGTTCGCTGGGCAACTTCTCGTCCTTCGCTGCCGGCTTCAGCTACATCTCGATCCTCACCGGGGTCATCCAGCTGTTCGCGTTCGGTTTCCTGTTCGCCGGACCGGCGGTGTGGTGGACGTGGTTTATCGTGCTCGGAGGCCAGATGATGGTCGCGCTGTGCTTCGCGGAAATGGCCGGGCAGTATCCGCTCGCCGGGTCGGTCTACAACTGGTCAAAGCGCGTTTCCGGGGACTTCGCAGCCTGGATGACCGGCTGGATCTATGTCGTCGGCTCGATCGTCACCGTGGCCGCGGTCGCCGTTGCCTGGCAGGTCGTGCTGCCACAGGTCTCGACCAAGTTCCAGATCCTCGGCTCGAGCGCCGACGCCGGCACCTACGTCACCTCCGGCGGGGCGAAGAACGCCCTGTTGCTCGGCGCGATTCTCGTCGTCTTCGGCACGATCGTCAACATGGCCGGAGTCAAGATCATGGCCCGGATCAACAACTTCGGGGTGATGGCCGAGCTGATCGGCGGCACGTTGCTGGTCATCCTGCTGATCTTTCACATCGCCCGCGGGCCGGGGATCGTCTTCCACAGCCTCGGCACCGGCACCGGTCACAGCTGGGGGTACTTCGGGGCCTTCATCATCGGCGGGATCATGAGCGCGTATGTGATGTACGGCTTTGACACCGCGGGCACGCTGGCGGAGGAGACAAACGATCCCCGCCGTGCGGCCCCCCCGGCGATCATCCGCGCGCTGATCACCGCATCGATCATCGGCGGTCTGCTGATCCTGATCGCGCTGATGGACGTCAAGAACATCAAGGACCCGAACATCGGCCTGCTCGGACTGCCCTACATCATCAAGCAGGCGCTCGGCAACACGCTGGGCAATGTCTTCCTGATCGATTCGGCGCTCGCGATCAGCGTCTGCACCCTGGCCGTGATGGCCGCCTGCATTCGGCTGCTGTTCGCGATGGCGCGCGACGGCCGGCTGCCGTTCGGCACCCACATCGCCCGGGTTTCGGGCCGCCGCCGCGTTCCGGTCGTCCCCGCCCTGGTGGTCGGGTTCCTGGCCCTCGTCATCCTGGCCATCAACATCAGCAACCAGAGCGCCTTCCTGGCCCTGACGTCGGTGGCGATCGTCATGTTCTACATCGCCTACCTGGGGGTCACCGGAGGGATGCTGGTCAAGCGGCTGCGCGGTCAGTGGCCGCGCCCGGACCACGGTCCCTACTTCTCCCTGGGCCGCTGGGGGATGCTCGTCAACGTCGTCGCCGTGGTCTACGGCGCGGTGGTGGCGGTCAACATCGCCTGGCCCCGTTCGGGGGTGTACGACGCGCTGGCGGGCACCAAGGACGCCAGCGGCCACGTGATCGCCGGCCACTGGTATTTCCAGTACATCGCGACCCTGTTCATCGGTGCCGTCGTCCTGATCGGCTCGCTGTACTACTTCCTGGTCTACAACCGGAAGCCGATCTCCGTCCTGCGTGAGCACGCGGCCGAGGTCCCCGCGCTGCCCGGCGAGCACCAGCGGCTCGGTGAGGCCGCGCCGTGATCGCCGCGAGGGCGGCCCGATCCGCGTCCCGGCACCGATCCTGACGGTGAAAATGAGCGCGTGATGGCCCTCGGGTCCCGCCAGGCCCGCGGACGGTGACCGGCAAGGACGTCCTCGCCGCCGCCGAATTCCTGCGCGCGCAGCCGCTGTTCGCCACCCTGCCCGAGGCGACCGTGCAACGGGTGGCGGCGGCCGTGGAGCTCGAACACTTGCCCGCGCAGCGGACCATCTTCGCCCAGGGGGACGGCCCGCTCGGGCACCTGAGGATCATCCGCTCCGGCGCGGTGGAGATCGTCTCCGACGGCCGCGTGCTCGACCTGCTCGGCGCCGGCGAGCCGTTCGGACACGCCTCGATGCTGTCTGGCTTTCCCCCCGGATTTGAGGCCCGCACCGCCGAGGACACGGTCTGCTATCGGATCGAGGCCGATGTCGCCCAGGAGCTGCTGGCCGGGCCGGCCGGACTGCGGTTCGTCGCGCGCTCGTTGCTCGAGTCGCCCACCGACGTGCATTCGGTCGCGCAGGAGGCGGCGCGCAATCGGGCCGACGAGCCGGTGGCGCGGCTGCTGCGCGGCGAGCCGGTGCTCGTGACCCCGCAGACCACGATCCGTGAGGCGGCCGCGCAGATGACCGCCGCCGGGGCCGGCTGCGCGGTTGTGCAGCAGACCGACGGCTCGCTCGGAATCCTCACCGACCGCGATCTGCGCACGCTGCTGGCCGGCGGGCTGGGCGGAGAAGCGCCGGTGGCGCAGGCGATGTCGGCGCCGGCCTACACCTGTACCGGGGATCGGTCCGCCGGTGAGGTGCTGCTGGAGATGCTCGATCGCGGACTGCGCCACCTTCCGGTGCTGTCAGTCGCCGGGCGACTGCTGGGGGTGATCGAGGATCTCGACCTGATCGCCGCGCGCACCCGCAGCTCGTTTGACCTGCGCGCGCGGATCGCCGCTGCGCACAGCGTGTCCGAGCTCGTCCGGCTCGCGGCCGAGCTCGCGCCGATGATGATCGCGCTGCTGGACTCCGGCGTCCAAGCTGCCAACGCCACCGCCGTTTACTCCGTTACGGTGGACGCGATCACCCGGCGGCTGCTCGAGCTCGCGCTCGCCGCACGCGGTGAGTCCGAGCTGGACTTCGCGTGGCTGGCGCTCGGCAGCCAGGCGCGGCGCGAGGCGCTGCCCGGTTCTGACGTGGACAGCGCGATCGTCTGGTTCGCGGGCGAGGGCGACGATGTGCGCGAGCGGCTGCTGGCGGTCGCCGGCGTCGTCGCCGCGGGCCTTGAGCGCTGTGGACTGGCGATCGATGCGCATGGGGCTTCGGCGTCCTGCGCGCCGTTCGTGCGCTCGCTGGCCTCCTGGCAGCAGCTGTCCCGCAGCTGGATCGCTGAGCCGACCCAGCCCAAGGCCCTGATCCTCACCTCGACCCTGATCGACAGCCGGCCGGTGTGGGGGGTGCACGCCGGCAACCCGGTCGCCGAGACCTTCCGCCTGGCCCACGACCGCCCCGCCCTGCTGCGGCTGTTGGCTCGCTTTGCGCTCTCCCACCGTCCCCCGACGGGCTTCTTGCGCGGGCTTGTCGTCGAGCATTCCGGCCAGCACCAGGGGCGCCTGGACCTCAAGGCGGGGGGCCTGATCCCGATCGTTGACCTCGCCCGCTACGCCGGGATCGCCGCCGGGGTGACGAGCGCGTCGACCACCGAGCGCCTGCGCGCGGCGGCTGCGGCGGGGACGCTGCCGGCGGCCGACGCTCACTCGCTCGAGGATGCCCACCGCCTGATCTCCAACCTGCGTGCGGAGCACCGGGTGGCCCAGCTGCGGGCGGGCGCGCAGCCCGACGATCATCTCAGCCCCGACGAGCTCAGCCGGTTGCGACGCACCCAGCTGCGCGAGGCGTTCCGGGCCGTCGCGTCGATCCAGCGCCGGCTCGCCTCCGAGCTGAGCCTGGGCGCCCGGTAGCCTTGGCGCCCGTGACCACCTTGAACCGATACCGGCCGGTGATCTGGCTGGCCATGCTCGGTGTCGCGCTGCTGCTGCTCGTCAGCCCGGCGCTGATCGGCTTCCTGGTGCTCGGCATGTCGGCCGGGATCCTCTTCCGGCTGCGCTTGCGGGCACCACGTCAGCCGCTGCGACCGCCCACCCGGGGCGACCGCAAGGACCGGCGACGGATCAGAAGAAGCTGAGCGTGGTCGAGATCCGCGGCCGAGCTGCGCGACGGCTTGGGTTGATCGAGAGCGCTGACCACCAGCGTGGCGGCCGATGCCGGGGCGGCCCGCGGCCGGCCGGCGACCGTTAGTTCTGCTGCCCGCGGGCCACGGCCAGGCACGCCTCGCAGCGCGGCCACGGGGGGTTCCAGGGATAGCCGGTGACGTCCCGGCCGCACAGCGCGAGGTCCGGGTTCTCGGCGTTGACCAGGTGACAGAGCTCGTCGAAACCATCGTCGCTGCGCTTCGGCACGTTGACGCACCGCGGGTGGACGTTGGGGCTGCGGACGGGAGTGCCGACCATCTCCGGCTTGAGGATACTCAGCTCACCGCGCGCAGGTGCGCGAACGGGGTGCCGTCGCGCAGTTCGCGGATGACCTCCTCGACGAGCCCTGAGCCCGCGTCGACATGCCCGTCGGTGACGGCGCCGACGTGTGCGCGCTTGGCCTGGATGAGCTTGGCCATCTGCTCGTCGATCGTGTTGGCGGCGAGCAGGTACCAGGCGGTGACCGCGTCATGCTGGCCGATGCGGTGACAGCGGTCCTCGGCCTGGTCATGCATCGCCGGTGTCCATTCGAGCTCGAGGAAGGCGACGTTGGAGGCCCGGGTCAGGGTGATGCCCTGGGCGGCGACGCGGGTGGCGCCGACGATCAGCTGCGGCCCGTCCGATTCCTGAAAGGCGGCGATTGCCGCCTCACGGGCGGGCAGCGAGTCGTCACCGAGCAGGTGCAGAGCCTCGGGGAAGCGCTCGACCAGCGCGTGCTGAACCTCGCGGTGGCGTGCGAAGACCACCAGTGGCTCGCCCGAGGCGAGGAAGTCCTCCATCCAGGCCAGCGCGGCGGCGAGCTTGCCGCGGGCGGCCAGGCGCTGCAGGGTCCCGAGCTGGGCAAGCCGCTCGGCTCGCAGCGTGGCCGCGATCCGCGCGTTGAGTGTGGACAGGTCCAGCGGCTGAGCGCGCAGCCACGCGATCACGTCGCGCTCGGCGAGGCGGTACTCGGCCGTGTTGGTGAGGGCCATCGGGACCACGACCTGGCGCTTGGCGGGCAGCTGGGGCAGCACCTCGGACTTGCGCCGACGCACGAAGCAGTGGCGGCGCAGATGCCAGTGCAGCCGCTCCTCACTGACCTGGCCGCGGAACTGGCGGGCAAAGCTCGCCCCGGTCCCGAAGTCCTTGAGACGGCCGATGACGCGCAGCTGGGCGATCAGCTCGTCGACGTGGTTGAGCACCGGGGTGCCGCTCAGGGCCAGCCGCAGCCCGTTCTGGGGCACCGCCCCGGCCAGCGCGCGGACCGCCTGGGTGCGCTTGGCGTGCGGGTTCTTGCAGTAGTGCGATTCGTCGATCACCAGCGCCCGCGGCCGCATTCGGGCCAGCGCATCGCGGTGGGCGGCGACGATCTCGTAGTTGAGGATCGTCACGTCCCCGCGGGGCGGCACCGCGACCCGTCCGGTGATCACCGCCACCGAGCGATGCGGCAGCCAGTGCTCGGTCTCGCGCTGCCAGGTGAGCTTCATCGACGCCGGACAGATGACGATCGCGGGGAATGCTCCGTCGGCCTCCAGCGTGGCCAGCGCCTCCACGGTCTTGCCCAGGCCCTGCTCATCGGCCAGGAACGTGCCGCGGGCATTCAGCGCATAGCGGACCGCGGCCCACTGGAAGGGGGCCAGCTCACCCCCGAGGGCCGCGGCGGTCTCGGGGATCGGCTCGGCCGTCTCGGCGCGCGAGTTCCGGACCGCGGCGGCGGCCTGCGCGTGTTCGGCGAGCAGGCCGGCGAGCGCCTCAGCCGCCTCGGCGGTGATCTGGACCTCGTGCCGGGCCAGGAAGGCGTCGAGCTCGACCGCCAGCCAGGGATCCAGCGGTACCGAGCGGGTGCCCTGCGCGCCGGGCAGCTCGGCGAACGCCGCCCCGATGTCCGGATCCCACAACACCTCGAGGCGCAATTCCTCACCGTCGAGTCCGCGGGCGAAGGCCAGGCGCGCGGGCGGCGGCTCGATCCCGTGCTCGACGTCCTGCAGACAGCGCTCGGCGGCCGGGTCCAGATGGGCTGAGCGCTCGGCGCGGAGCACCTCGGCGACGTCCCGTGTCAGGGGGACCAGCAGTCCGGCGGGATGCTCGCGCGCGATCTCGGTCAGTTCCCGCGGCACCGGTCCGGCCAGCGTTCGCAGGACCAGCCAGCCCCGGCCGTCGTGGCGCACGGTGGCAACGCTCCCGATCCAGCGCCGGCGGACCCGTGCCAGCCATTGCTGGACCCCGGGCCCGGCCTCCAGCTCGGGCCGGCGGGCCAGGATCTCAGCCACCTTGAGCGCCGCGAAGTCCTCGGCCGGGGCGCTCCACTCACGCCGATCCCAGTCAAAGCGCCGGTGCGGGATCGAGCGCGCAAGGTCGACCAGTTCTTTGTCGTAGGGGAACGCGAGCACCACGGTCGGCTCGCCTCCCGGCCCAGCCCGCAGCGTCACGTTGTTGGGGGACGGAACGAGCTCCACGGTCATCCGCGCGCCAGCGCCGCCGGCTCGGGGACAGGGGTGGGGCCGGGTGGACCGGTCTCGGTGAGCCGGCGAGCGGTAGCCCGCGCGGTGTCGAGGGCCCAGCCGGTGGTGGTGAGGAGGGCGAGCACGAGTACGAGCAAGCCGAGGGCGACGATGATCCACCAGCTAGCGTGCGTCGAGGTGGTGAAGTCGGCCCCGAGACGGCCGTGGACGGCGGCGGCACCCGCGAGTGCTCCGAGCACCGCGACGCCGAGGGTCTGCCCGACCTGGCGGCTGGTCGAGGCCACCGCCGCCGCGACCCCGGCCTGGGACGGCGGCATGCCGGACACCGCGGTGTGGGTGATCGGCGGGTTGACCAGGCCGAAGCCCAGCCCGAAGAGGAAATAGGAGATCAGCAGCACGCCGGGCGGAGTGCCCACGGTCAGCTGGGTGAGGAAACCTGCGCTGGCCATCAGCGCCAGGCTGCCGGCCACGAGCGGCAGTCGGCTGCCGCGCCGGCCCACCAGCCGGCCCGAGATCGGGGCGACGACCAGCGTCACACCGGCCATCGGGATCAGGTACAGCCCGGCGTGAAACGGTGACAGCCCGCGCACATCCTGGAGGTAGAGCGTGTTGAGGAAGAGAAACCCGCCGAGCGCTGCAAACGCGCACACCGCGATCATGCTCGCACCCGAGAAGGGAGCGCTGGAGAAGAAGCGCAGCTCGATCAGGGGTTCGCGACGGCGCAGCTCATAGGCGGTCAGCGCGACGAGGGCGAGAAGCGCGACGCCGAACTCGATCAGGGTCGAGGCAGACAGCCAGCCGTCGCCCGGACCCTCGATGATCGCGTAGGTCAGTGTGGCCAGGCCGACGATGACCAAGATCTGACCAACCGGATCCAGCCGCCGGGGACGGGCCGCTCTGGATTCGGGCACGTACAGCGCGGTCAGCATGATCGCCGCCAGCCCGATCGGGAGGTTGACCAGGAAGACGGCCGGCCAGCCGACCGAGTCCACGAGGGCGCCGCCGACGATCGGACCCAGCGCGAGGCTGATCCCGACCGTGCCGCCCCACACCCCGATCGCCTGGGCGAGTTCGCGGGGATCTTCGAATACGTTGCGGATGATCGAAATCGCCACCGGATTGAGCATCGAGCCCCCGATCGCCTGAAGGATGCGGGCCGCGATCAGCTGGTTCAGTGAGGGCGCCAGCGCGCACAGCAGCGATCCCAGCGAGAAGAGCAGCAGGCCGAGCTGGAAGACACGGCGGCGCCCGATCCGGTCCGCGGTTGAGCCTGAGAGCATGAGGAGGCTGGCCAGCACGAGCGTGTAGGCGTCGATCGTCCACTGCAGGCCCGACAGGGAGGCGTGAAACGACCGCGAGATCGAGGGCAGGGCGACGTTGACGATCGTCGCGTCCAGCCCGACGATCAGCAGGCTCATCGAACAGATGCCGAGGATCAGCAGCCGGCGCCGGCGATCGGGCACCGCCTGACTCTGCGCGGGCACGGGCACGGGCACGGGCAGGATCCTAGTAAGCGGCCTGGCCGGCTCGGTGGCGGCGCCTGATCGCGAGCGCCCGATCTGTTCGGCGTCCGTCGCGCCGCCGGCACTCAGCTCAGCCGAGCTCGACCTGCCAGCCGGCGATGAGCTGCCGGGCGGCCTCAACGTCCGGATGCAGAGGCCGGTCGCCAAGATCGGGGTCGAGCCGGGTCGCGGCCACGGACCACAGCGACCGCGTGCCGGCTCCGATCGGCTCCTGGCCGGCCAGCCGCATCGCTCGGACCGCCACCACGAGCTCGGTCGCCACAGCCACCCGGAGGGCGCTCAGAGTCTCCTGGGCCCGGCGCGCGGCGATCGGGGCCAGGCTGGAGTGCGATTCCACCCCCCGCGACACCGACACCGTCTGGGCGGCGACCGGGGTCACGAGCGAGCGGACCTCGGCGACGGCGGCGTGGGCGGTGTATTCCAACACGAGGGCCCCGGACTCGGGCCCGGGGTGACGCGCCAGGAACAGGGGCAGCCCGGTCAACCCGGAGTCCAGCAGCGTGCTCACCCGGGCCGCGATCAGGGCCGCGGACTGGGCCAGCGCGGTGCGCAAGCCGTCGATCGCGTTGGCCAGCGGAGCGGCGTGGGGGTTGCCGTTGGGCAGCGCGATCTCGTCCGCGGGCACGATCAGCGCGTTCTCGCCGGCGAAATTGAGCTCGTGCCCGACCGTCTCCTCGAGCGCTCCCAGGGCGTCGTGCACGGCCCCGTCGACCTGAGGCTGGGCGCGGAAGGGGTAGGGGTCCTGGATTCCGAGCGGTCCGGGATCCCGGGTGCGCGCGTTCAGGCCGGAGAGCAGCGCGCGCATCCGCGCCGCAACGGCGGCCTGGCCGGGGCGGTGTCCCGCGGAGTGCAGCCGGGGGTCGAGAACGATGGGATCCGCCGCCGCTGCCTCGAAGGACAGTGCGGCCACCGACAACCAGGCATCGAGCAGACGGCGCGCGTCGACCACCAGCAGCGCGGCACGGCCGACGCTCACCGCGTTGGAGCTCATGAAGGCCAGCCCGTCGCGAGGGCCCAGACGCCCGGGGGCGAGCCCGGCATCGCGCATCGCCGCCGCCGCGTCGACGAGCGCGTCGTCTCGCCACATCTGACCCTCGCCGAGCAGGGCGAGCGCGATGTCGGCCAGGTTGGTGAGGTCGCCGGTGCCGAGCGATCCCAGCTCTCGGGTGAACGGCGACAGGCCGGCGTTCAGCGCTCCAACCAGTGCCGCCAGCAGTTCGGGCGCAACGCCGGCGCCACCGGCACCGATCTGGTTGGCCCGGGTCGCCATCGCGGCCCGCACGACGGTCGACGGCAACGGGTCCCCGGCCCCGCAGGCGTGGCTGCGCAGCAGCCCGAGCGAGTAGCGCTCGCGGTCGGACTCGGGCACGCGGTATGCGCGCAGCGCTCCAACTCCCGTCGTCACGCCATAGAGATCGTCGCCGCGCGCCAGCAGCCCGGCGATCACCGCTCGCGCGCGGTCGTTGCGGTCCTGCGCGCCGGCGGTCACCTGCGCGTGAGCCCCGCCGCGGGCGATCCGGGCCACCGCCCCGGGGGTCAGGCTGGCGCCGTCGAGATCCACCGGGGCAGTCGAGCCGGTGTGGAGGGTTGCCCGGTCTGCGGTCATCGTCGGCACACTCTAATTCGCCGGCCCGGAGCCGGCCGCTAAGGTCGCGGCCATGGATGATCCCGTCCGCATCACTGGACGAGATCTCGATCTGGTCTCGCTGGCCCGCGTGGCCCGAAACGGGGTGCGGGTAGAGATCTCCGATCAGGCGCGCGTTCGGATCACCGCGGGTCAGGTGGCCGTCGCGCGGGCCGTGTCGGCACAAACACCGGTCTACGGCGTCACCACCGGTCTCGGCGCCCGCGTGACCGATCGTCTCTCCGGAGCCGACGCCGCCGCCTTGTCGCTGCGCACGCTGCGCTCCCGCGCCGCGGCGATCGGAGATCCGCTTCCCCGTGACGTGACCCGGGCAGCGCTGCTCGTGCGGCTCAACGGCCTCTGTGCCGGAGGCGCCGGAGCGGGGATCGCGGTCGCCGAGGGCCTCGCCGGCCTGCTCAACGCGGGCGTTCATCCCCGGATTCCGGCCAGCGGGTCGGTGGGAGCCGCCGATCTGTGCCTGCTGGCGCACGTTGGGTTGGTCCTGATCGGCGAGGGCGAGGCCGAGCTGCACGGGGAGACGATCCCGGGAGCTCTGGCCTTGGAACGCTGCGGTCTGCAGCCGGTTGTCCTCGGGGCCAAGGACGGTCTCGCCATCTGCTCGAGCTCCGCGGTCGCGACGGCGGCGGCGGCGCTCGCCCGGCTCGACGCCGATGCCGTCCTGGCGCAGGCGCAGGTGTCCGCCGCGCTGGCCATGGAGGGCTTTCGGGCCAACCTCAGCCCGCTTGACCCTCGCGTGGTGGACGCCCGGCCGGCCCCCGGGCAGCGGTGGTCGGCCCGCGGACTGCAGGAGCTGCTGGCCGGCGGGGAGCTGACCAAACCTGGCGCGGCGCGACGGCTGCAGGATCCCCTCAGTCTGCGCTGCGCCAGCCAGATCCACGGATCGCTCCGCGTCGCCCTGGACGGGCTCGACGCCGCGCTGGCCCCCGAGCTCAACGGCGCCGCCGACAACCCCCTCGTCCTCGCCGAATCCGGGGAGATCCTCAGCACGGGGAACTTCCACGTCCCCGCGCTCGCGCTGGCGCTGGACTGCGCTGCGATCGCCGTGGCGCAGGTGGCGTCGGCGCTGAGCGAGCGCCCGTCCCGGCTGCGGACGACGCGGCTGAGCGGACTACCGGCCAGCCTGATCGCGGGCGAGTCGTTCGATTCGGGCCTGGCCCCGCTGGCCAAGACCGCTCAGGCCCTCTGCCTGGAGATCCGCCACCGAGCGGCGCCGATGGCGATCCACGCCATGGTCGGCGCCGACGGGGTCGAGGACGACGCCACCGGGGCGACGCAGGGAGCGCTGCGCCTGGGTGAGCAGATCACCCGGCTGCGCCAGCTGGTGGCGATCGAGCTGCTGGTCGCGGCGCAGGCGGTCACGCTGGCTGCTCCCCGGCTCGGGGGCGGGACGCAGGCCGCGTATGACTGCGTGCGCGAGCTCGTGGCGCCGTTGACCGAGGACCGACCCCCCGGCCCCGATGTGGCGCGTATCGAATCGGAGGGGCTGCGCTCCGGCGGCCTGCTTGACCGCGTCGCGGCGGCACTGGCGTGAGCGGCCTCACGTTCACCTACCTCAGCGGCGCGGATGTCGATGCGCTGTCCCTGTCCGACACGGCGATCCTCGCCGCCGTGCGCGACGTGCTCCTCGCCCAGGGCCGGGGCGAGGCGGTCACTGAACCGCGCACGCACATCTTTCCGCCCGGGGCCACGGGTCACTTCAACGTGCTGCGCGGGGTGGTTCCGGCCTCGGCCGGGGTCAAGCTGGTCGGCGACTTCGTGAACAACCACGAGCGCGGCCTACCGTCCGAGCTGGCCCTGCTGCTGCTGATGGACCCGATGACCGGGGTGCCGCAGGCGATCATCGACGCGACCGCGATCACCGAGATGCGCACCGGAGCGGTGACCGCGATCGGCGCCGAGGCGCTCGCTCCGCGCGATGCCCGAGTGCTCGGCCACATCGGGGCGCGCGGTACCGCCTACTGGAACGTGCGGCTGCTGTGCGCGGTGCTGCCGGGCCTTGGGGAGATCCGGGTGCACTCGCGCCGGCCCGAGAGCCGGGAGGCGTTCGCGGCCCGGCTGCGGACCGACCTGGGCCGCGAAATCACCGTGGTGGATTCATGGGAGGCGTGTGTGCGTGGCGCCGACGTGATCGTCGAGGCCAGCCGTCTGCGCGCGCCCGAACCGCTTTTGCGCACCGAGTGGATCGGTGCCGGCGCGCTTATCATCCCCTACGGGACGATGAGTGCGGTCGAGCTCTCGCTGACCGATCTCGCCGACAAGGTGGTGGTCGACGACTGGGGCCAGGCGGGGGCGGGGCCGCTGGGCGCGCTGCGCGCCCACGTCGACTCGGGGCGGCTGAGCGCCGACAACCTGCACGCCGAGCTGGGGCAGATCGTCGCCGGCCTGCATCCGGGGCGGGAGTCCGAAGCTGAGACGATCGTCTTCTGGCACCGGGGGCTGTCGATCACCGACATCGCGCTCGGCCGGGCGCTACTCGACGCCGCCCGCGAGCGCGGTCTGGGGACGCGACTGCCCTACCGGTAGTAGCGTGGCGCCAGGATGGCGTCTGACTCGATGAGCTGCCGCGGCTGGCCACAGGAGGCTGCGTGGCGGATGCTGCACAACAACCTGCATCCCGACGTCGCCGAGCGACCCGAGGATCTCGTGGTCTACGGCGGGATCGGCAAGGCGGCGCGCAACTGGTCCAGCTACCACACGATCGAGCGCGAGCTGCGCCGGCTCGGGGACGGTGAGACGCTGCTGGTGCAGTCCGGCAAGCCCGTGGCGGTGTTCGAGACCCATCCCGACGCCCCCCGCGTGCTGATCGCCAACTCCAACTTGGTCGGGCAGTGGGCCAACTGGGAGACCTTCCGTGAGCTCGACGCCGTCGGGCTGATGATGTACGGCCAGATGACCGCCGGCTCCTGGATCTACATTGGCAGCCAGGGGATCCTGCAGGGCACCTACGAGACCTTCGCCGCGGCCGCGCGACTGCGCTTCGGGGGTTCCCTGGCCGGCCGGCTGGTGGTCACCGCCGGCCTGGGCGGGATGGGTGGCGCGCAACCGCTGGCGGTGACGATGCTCGACGGCGCCGCACTATGCATCGAGGTCGACCTACAGCGGATCGAGCGCCGGATCGAGACTCGGTATCTGGACGAGCGCGCCGCCGATCTCGACGACGCGCTGGCCCGGCTGGCCGTGGCGCAGTCCGCGCGTCGCGGGCTGTCGATCGGCCTGGCCGGCAACGCAGCCGAGATCCTCCCGGAATTGGTGAAACGGGGGGTGGCGATCGACATCGTCACCGACCAGACCAGCGCCCACGACCCGCTCAACGGCTATGTCCCCGCGGGCTTGACGGTTGAGCAAGCGGAGGTTCTGCGCCGCTCAGATCCAGATGACTACCTTCGTCGGGTGGGCGAAAGCGCGGTCGCTCATGTCGGCGCGATCCGCGCTCTAGCCGCCGCCGGCGCGGAGGCGTTCGATTACGGCAACGCGTTGCGCGGGCTGGCCTTCTCGCACGGTGACACCGACGCGTTCTCCTACCCGGGCTTCGTACCCGCCTACATCCGGCCGCTGTTCTGCGAGGGCAAGGGCCCGTTTCGCTGGGTCGCGCTATCGGGCGACCCCGCCGACATCCATGCCACCGACCGGGCGATCCTTGAGCTGTTCGGCGACCAGGAGCACATCGCCCGGTGGATCTCGCTGGCGCAGGAGCGGGTCGCGTTTCAGGGGCTGCCCGCCCGGATCTGCTGGCTGGGCTACGGCGAGCGCGACCGGGCCGGGGTGCGCTTCAACGAGATGGTCGCCTCTGGCGAACTGAAGGGGCCGATCGTGATCGGACGCGATCACCTCGACGCCGGCTCGGTCGCCTCTCCCGAGCGCGAGACCGAGGCGATGCGCGACGGCTCGGATGCGGTCGCCGACTGGCCGCTGTTAAACGCGATGCTGATGACGGCCTGCGGCGCCAGCTGGGTCTCGATCCATCAGGGTGGCGGGGTCGGGATGGGCAAGTCGATCCATGCCGGGCAGGTCGTCGTCGCCGACGGAACCGCGGCGGCGGGCGAGCGGGTGCGGCGAACGCTCACTGCCGATCCTGGGCTCGGGGTGGTGCGTCATGCCGACGCGGGGTATCCGGAGGCGCTCGCGGTGGCGCGCTCGAGTGGTCTGCGGATGCCGATGCTCGATCCCGAGCCTGACGTCCGGTGAGCACGCCCGCCGCGCGTTCGGTTGCGCTGCGGGGCGCCGGGCAGATCCTGCGCCCACCCCGGGTCGGGCTGCCCTGGTTGCGGGGCGGGGATCTCGCCGCGCAGACGCTGACGGGCGGCGATCTGGGGTGGTCAGATGGGGTGCTCTCGGAGGGTCCCCCGCGATCGGCGGATCTCGAGCTCGACGTGTCCGGGTGCGCAGTGGTGCCCGGGTTCGTCGACTGCCATACCCACCTGCCGTTCGCGGGCTGGCGGGCCGGCGAGTACGCCCAGAGGCTCGCCGGGGTGCCCTACACGGAGATCGCCGCCGGTGGGGGCGGGATCCGGGCCTCGGCCCGAGCACTGGCCTCCGCGTCGGATGAGCAGGTGCTGGCGCAGGCCCGGGGCATGGCGTTCGAGATGCTCGCCGCCGGAACGACGACGTTTGAGATGAAGTCGGGGTATGGGCTGTCCAGGGAGGGGGAGATCCGGGCGTTACGGCTGGCGGCTGCGTTCGCGTTGTCGGTGCCGCAGACCACTCTTTCCACCGCTCTGCTCGCCCATGCGGTCCCGGATGGCTACGACGCCGCCGGCTGGATGCACGAGGTGGGGGAGATGATGGGCGAGGTGCTTGCTCTGGGCAGCGTCAGCGCGCTTGACATCTTCGTCGAGACGATCGCCTTCTCGGTCTCCGATCTCGCCGCGATGGGCGCGCTGGCCCGGGCCGGCGGGCTGATGCTGCGCACCCACGTCGAGCAGTTCGAGCGGCTCGGGTCGGTGCCCGTGGCGCTGACCGCCGGGGCCCGGTCCGTCGACCACCTGTCGGTCGCCTCGGACGACGATGTTGCCCGGCTCGCCGACGCCGCCTGTGCCGCGGTGCTGCTTCCCGCCGCCGAGTTCCTCGGCGCCGAGCATCGCGCCCCCGGTCGTGTCCTGGCCGACGCGGGCGCGCTCGTCGTGCTGGCAACCGACGCCAACCCCGGTACGGCCCCCGTCGTGTCGATGCCCGTGGTGATCGGTCTGGCGGCCCGGCTGTACGGGTTGAGTCCGATGGAGACCCTGGCGGCCTGCACGCTGAACGCAGCGTGGACGCTCGGTCTCGAGGCGACGCTGGGCTCAATCGAGCCGGGCAAGCGGGCCGATGTGCTCGTGCTCGACTCTCCCGTGGAGAGCATCGCCTACCGCTTCGGCCGCAACCCGGTGGCGGTAGCGTTTGTCGGCGGCGATCCGGTGTACGTGCGCGAGGACTGGGCGGATCGTGTGGGGGTGCGCTCGTGACCGGTCTGTCGATCCCGGCGATGGTCAACGCCCACAGCCATGCCTTCCAGATCGGGCTGCGGGGGATCGGCGAGCGGGTGGGGGACGGGGACGACTTCTGGAGCTGGCGGCGCGAGATGTACCGGCTGGCCGGAGAGCTCACCCCGGACTCGATGCGGGCGGTTGGCGAGCGCGTGTACGGCGAGATGGCGGCCGCCGGCTACGGGGCGGTGGGCGAGTTTCACTACGTCGTGCACCAGCCCGACGGGTCGCCCTATGACGAGCCCAACGCGATGGCGATCGCCCTGGCCGGCGCGGCCGTCGCGTGCGGGCTGGAGATCGTGCTCCTGCCGGCGGCGTACGCAAGGGCGGGCTTTGACCGCCCGGCCGAGCCGGGGCAGCGGCGCTTCTGTGACGCGAACGTGGGGGCGTTTCTGGAACGATGCGATCGCCTGCGGGAGTGGGCCGCTCCTCGGGACGGAGTCTCCGTCGGCGTCGCCGTGCACAGCGTCCGCGCGGTCCCGGCGGAGTGGATCGCCGAGGTCGCCGCCTACTCCGACGAGCACGGCCTCGTGCGTCACGTGCACGCCTGCGAACAGCGCCGCGAGCTGGCCGAGTGCTTCGACGAGCACGCATGTTCCCCGATCGCGCTGCTGAAGCGGTGCGGGTTTCTCAGCGAGACGGCGAGCGTCGTGCACGGGATCCACGTCAG
>JALYZB010000334.1 GCA_030945945.1 Actinomycetota bacterium
GGTCGGGACCGTCGCCGCCAACGTCGATCGTGCCCGGCAGCACCGTGGCGCCGCACAGGCCAATCATCAATTCGGTGGCGACCGCCTGGGCCTGCATCGCCTGCTCGGGCTGCAGCTGCTTCTCAAAGCGACCCGAGGCCTCACTGCGCAGTCCGAGGGCCAGGGAGGTGCGATGGATGTTGGCCCCGTTCCAGGTCGCCGCCTCGATCAGCACCCGGGTGGTGGTGTCCTGCACCTCCGAGCGCGCGCCGCCCATCACCCCGGCGATCGAGGTCGGGCCGTCGGCGTCGGCGATCAACACCATCGCTGAGTCCAGCGTGCGGGTCTGGCCGTCGAGCGTCTGCACCGTCTCTCCCGCGTGTGGCCGCCGGACGGTCAGCTCCCCCCCGGCGACCCGGTCGGAATCGAAGGCATGCAGCGGCTGCCCGGTCAGCAGCATCACGTAGTTGGTGATGTCCACGACGTTGGAGATCGGCCGCTGGCCGGCCGCCATCAGCCGCGCCTTGAGCCACCGCGGGGAGGGCCCGATGGTCACGTTGTCAAACGCGCGCGCGGTGAAGCGCGGACACAGCTCGGGGCAATCCACAGCGACGGTGATCCCCTCCACGGCGCCCGCGCTCCCGGGATCACTGGCCCACGGCGGAGGTTTAAGCGTAGCGCCGGTCGCGGCGTGAACCTCGCGCGCGACGCCGTAGACGGCCAGGCAATCGGGCCGGTTGGGCGTGATCTCGAGCTCGAGCACATCGGTGGCGATCGGCAGCACGCCGGCCAGCGGCGTGCCCGGTTCCAGGCCGTCTGGAGCGGCGCGGTCGGCAAGCACCATGATCCCGTCGTGGTCGAGTCCGATCCCGACCTCGTCTTCGGCGAGGATCATCCCCTCCGAGGGCTCCCCCCGCAGCTTGGCCGTCTTCAGCCGGGCCCCGTCGGGCATGACCGCCCCGGGCCGGGCGACCGCCACCGTCTGCCCGGCGGCGACGTTCGGCGCCCCGCAGACGATGTGACTGGGAGCATCCTCGCCGACGTCGACCGTGCACACCCGCAGCCGGTCGGCGTTGGGATGCTGCTCGGCGGTCAGCACCCGGCCGACCACGAACGCGTCCAGACCATCGACGCCGTGGTGCTCGGCACGCTCGACATCGGTGCCGGTCATCGCCAGGCGCTCGGCCAGCGCCGCCGTGGACAGCTCCGGCGCGCAGTAGGCGTGCAGCCACTCGATCGGGACGCGCATCAGCGCGCGCTCCGGCCGTGAGGACGCGGGGCCATCAGAACTGCTCCAGGAAGCGGACGTCGTTGTCGTAGAGCAGCCGCAGGTCGGGCACGCCGTGCTTGAGCATCGCGATCCGCTCGATCCCCATCCCGAACGCGAAGCCCTGAATGCGCTCGGGGTCATAATCATGCTCGCCGACATGCCCGAACACGTTGGGGTCCACCATCCCGGCGCCGAGGATCTCGATCCACGCCGTGCCCTTGCACAGCGGGCAGCGCCGGCCGTCGGCGGCGACCCCGTCGGTGCAGTTGAAGCACGACACGTCGACCTCGACACTCGGCTCGGTGAAGGGGAAGAAGTGCGGGCGCATCCGAACCCGGCGCTCGTCGCCGAAGATCGCCTGGGCGAAGGTCAGCAGCGTGCCCTGCAGGTCGGCAAGGGTGACGTCCTCGTCGACGGCGAGTCCCTCGACCTGGTGAAACTGAGGGGTATGGGTGGCGTCGGAATCGGGCCGGTAGACGCGGCCGGGGACGACTATGTACAGCGGCGGCGGCGTGGACTGCATCATCCGCAGCTGGACCGGCGAGGTGTGCACGCGCAGCAGCGGGGTCTCGGGATCGAAGATGTCCACGCCGGTCTCGGTCTGGACATAGAACGTGTCGGTGAGCAGCCGCGACGGGTGGGTGGGATCGAAGTTGAGCCCATCGAAGTTGTAGAAGACGGTCTCGACCTCGGGGCCCTGAGCGACGGTGAAGCCCAGACCGACGAACACGTCCTCGATCTCGCGCCAGGTCTGGGTGATGAGGTGCAGCCGGCCGACGGCGGGCGCCGGAGCAGCGGGCAGCGTGACGTCGATCCGGTCCTCGCGCAGCCGCGTCCCGAGCTCTGAGCCGGCCAGCGCCTCGGTCCGCGCCACCAGGGCCGCCTCAACCGCCCGGCGGCCCTGGTTGGCGGCCTTGCCCGTCGCCGCGCGCTCCTCGGGGGCCAGCTGGGCCACGCCCCGCAGCAGGTTGGGCAGCTCGGCCTTGCGGCCGAGGAACCGGATCCGGACGTCCTCGAGAGCGGCCGTGGTCGTTGCGGCCTCGATCGCGGCCCGAGCCTCGGCCTGCAGCGTCGAGATGCGATCGAGGGTCTCACTCATGCGCGCGTGATCCTAGACGCCTCATACAGCGCGACGGTGGCCGCCATCGCGGCGTTGAGCGAGTGGCTGGCGATCGGGATCCGGGCCGCGGCGTCAGCGGCGGCGAGCACCTCGTCGGGCAGCCCGTCACGTTCGGCACCAATCAGCAGCGTGACCTCGCGGAGGTCCACCTGGGACAGCGCCGGACCGGCGTCAGCGGCGAGCGCGACGGTCTGCCCGGGCAGCGCCGCGACGGTGTCGACGCGCGCGAGCGCGACCTCGAAGGTCGCGCCCATGCTCGCCCGCACCGCCTTGGGCGAGAATGGATCCGCGCAGTCGGGACCGAGCGCCACCGACGCGCCGAACGCCCGGGCGGAGCGCAGCACGGTGCCGATGTTCCCCGGATCTCCGACCCCGTAGAGCGCGACGCACAGCGGCCCGAGGGGCACGGGCGCCCAGCGCTCCTCATAGACGGCCAGCGTCCGCGTCCCAGATCCGAGACCCGAGACCGAGGCGAGCACTCCCGGCTCGACCTCCTCGCCGGCCAGGCCGCTCCCGGCGGCACACAGGCGATAAACGGGCTCCCAGCCGGCCACATCGGCGGCGGCGAGCAGATCCTCGCCCTCGGCCACGAACCAGCCCGACCGCTCACGCTCACGCCGGCGCTGGGTGAGCTTGCGGATTGTCTTGAGCTTCTCGTTGTGGGGGCTGGTGATGGTCATCGGTCAGGCGGGTCGGGCAACAAAAAAGGCGCCGTCTCGGTCAGAGAGCGGCGCCCGGGTGGCGGTGCTGGTGTCGCGGCTGACGCTCAGCCGGCAGCCAGCGCCTCACGGGCGCGCTCGGCAAAACGTCGGAAGGTGTCAGCGTCGTGGACAGCGATATCGGCCAGCACCTTGCGGTCCAGCTCGACGCCGGCGGTCTGCAGGCCGTGCATGAATTGCGAGTAGGACATCCCATTGATGCGCGCGGCTGCGTTGATCCGGGTGATCCACAGGCGACGGAAGTCCCGCTTGCGGTTGCGCCGATCGCGATAGCGATACTGGTCGGCCTTGAGCACTGCCTCCTTGGCGGTCCGGTAATGCCGACTCGCATCGCCCCGGTAACCCTTGGCGAGCTTGAGGGTGGCGCGACGCTTCTTGCGCGCGTGCAGGGAACGCTTGACGCGGGTCATCGTCCCGACCGCCGCTTGGCGCCGAGCAGGGTCTTGACCTGCTTCTCGTTGTCCTTGGAGATCCAGGCGGGCTGGCCGAGGTGACGCTTGCGCTTGGGTGATTTCTTCTCGAGGATGTGGCTCGTGAAGGAGTGACGGCCGCGCACCTTGCCGGTGGCGGTCAGCTTGAAACGCTTCTTGGCGCCCGAGTGGGTCTTCATCTTCGGCATCGCGGTCAGCAGTAAAGCAGACCTGCCGGGACAGGCGGGAGCGGCGCTAGGCCGGGGCGTCGCTCGGAGCCGGCGCGGGCGACTCGGTGGAGGCCGGCTCGGGCGGATCGGAGGTGCCGTTCGGCGCCGGCGGGTCGAGCTTGCCGTTGGCCTTGGGAGCCTTGGCGTCGTCGGTCGCGCTCATCGCGGGGGCCTCGGCGTCTGCCGTCGCGTTCGTCACAGCGTCGCCGTTACGATGGCCGTTGCTCAGATCCTCGGCATCGGGCTCGGGCGGCAGCGGGGGCGGCGGTGGCTTTGAGCCCTCCACCTCTCCAGCCAGCACGGCCTTGGACGGGCCGAGCATCATCGTCATGTTGCGCCCGTCCTGCAGCGGGGTCTGCTCGACGATTGCGAGCTCAGCGAGCTCGGAGGCGAGCTTCTGCAGCAGCGCGGTTCCGCGCTCGGGATGCGTGACCTCGCGCCCGCGGAACATGATCGTCACCTTGACGCGGTCCTTGCCGAGCAGAAAGCGCTTGACGTGGCCCTTCTTGGTGTCGTAGTCGTTCTGGGCGATCTTCGGCCGGAACTTGATCTCACGGATCGTAATCTGCTGCTGGTGCTTCCGGGCGGCTTTCAGCTTCTGGGCCTGCTCGTACTTGTACTTGGAGTAATCCAGGACGCGGCAGACGGGCGGCCGGGCGTCGGGAGCCACCTCAACGAGATCGAGATCGCGCTCCTGCGCGTAGACGAGCGCCTCGGCCGTCTTGATCACGCCGATCTGCTTTCCGTCCTCTCCCACGAGCCTGACCTCGGGCACGCGGATGCGCTCATTGGTCCGGGTCTGGTCCCGCTCGGGCGGGCGCCGGTCGAACCTGCGGGGAACCGGCACTTAGTTGGAGGCGCGGCGGTAAATCAAGCGGTGCCGGGCCGTATGGGGCGAAGGTGATTCAACGCCAGCCAGTATAGCGGCGGATTCACCGAGCGGAGCGGTTCTTCGCCAGCTCGCGTATGCGGGCCGCGAGCTCGGCCGGTGCGGAGGAACCGCTGTCCCCCGCCCGGTGCTCGCGCACGCTGACCTGGCCGCTGTCACGCTCGCGATCGCCGAGCACGAGCATGAAGGGGATCTTGCGCAGCTCGGCGTCACGGATCTTGCGGCTCACGGACTCGGTGCGAGCGTCAAGCTCGGCCCTCACCCCGTGCGCGGTCAGGCCCCGCAGCACCTCCCCGGCGTACTCGAGATGACGGTCGGAGATCGGCAGCACGATCGCCTGTACCGGCGTCAGCCAGACGGGCAGTTCGCCCTCCAGGTGCTCGAGCAGGATCCCGATGAACCGCTCGTAGGAGCCCATCAGCGCGCGGTGGATCATCACGGGGCGGTGCTCGGCGTTGTCGGCGCCGGTGTAGCTGAGTCCGAAGCGCTCGGGCATGTTGTAGTCCACCTGCACGGTGCCCAGCTGCCAGGAGCGACGCAGCGAGTCGGTCATGTGCATGTCGATCTTGGCCCCGTAGAAGGCGCCGTCCCCGGCGTTGAGGTCATAGGGCAGCCCGCGGCGCTCCAGCGCGGTGCGCAGCACCGACTCGCTGCGATCCCATAGCTCGTCGGAGCCGATGCGCTCGTCGGGGCGGGTCGAGAGCTCAAGGCGCACGTCGAAGCCGAAGATCGCGTAGGTCTCAAAGGCGAAGTCGAGCGCCGCGAGCACCTCGTCCTCGAGCTGGTCCTCGGTGCAGAACACGTGGGCGTCGTCCTGGGCGAAGCTGCGCGTGCGCAGCAGCCCGTGCAGCGTCCCCGAGAGCTCGTTGCGGTGCAGCAGCCCCGGCTCGGAGTAGCGGATCGGCAGGTCGCGATAGGAGTGAGGCGACATCGAGAAGAGCTTGGCGTGGCCGGGGCAGTTCATCGGCTTGACGGCCATCGGCCGCTCTTCGGCTTCGGTGAGGAACATGTGCTGGCGGTACTTGTCCCAATGCCCGGAGGTGCGCCACAGCGCGCTGTCGTAGATCTGGGGTGTCTTGACCTCGGTGTAGCCGCGCGGGGTCCCCATCTCACGGCTCAGCGAGACCAGCGAGTTGAACACCTGGGTCCCGGGCGCGTACCAGAACGCCATCCCCGGCGCGACCTCTGAGAAGCCGAACAGGCCAAGCTGGGGGCCGAGGCGCCGGTGGTCGTTGGCGCGGGCTCGCTCGATCCGCTCGAGGTGATCGGCCAGCGCCGCCTTGGAGAAGAACGCGGTCCCATACACGCGCGTGAGCATCTGGCGACCGGAGTCCCCGCGCCAGTACGCGCCGGCCACCGACTGCAGCTTGAACGCCTTGATCCGCTTCGTGCTCGGCGCGTGCGGGCCGCGGCAGAGGTCGGTGAACGGCCCGTTGGTGTAGAGCGAGACCGTCGTCAGCGGTTGCTCGAGATCGGCGTTGGCGACCAGATCCTCGATCAGCTCGACCTTGTAGGGCTGCTGCTCGGCCCCGAAGCGCTCCAGCGCCGCCTCGACGGGCACGTCCTCGCGGGTGAACGCCTCGTCGGCGTTGATGTGGGCCTTCATCCGCTCCTCGATGCGCGGAAAATCCGCGTCGGAGATGACGACACCGGCGGGGAACTCGAAGTCGTAGTAGAAGCCGTCCTCGATCGCGGGGCCGATCGAGATCTTGACCCCGGGGTAGAGGTCGAGCATCGCCGCGGCGAGCACGTGGGCGGTGTCGTGGCGGATCAGCGTCAGCGCGTCGTCGCCGCTGCGCTCAGTCACCACCTCCAACCCGGCCGCATCGCCGTTGGTCTCGGGCAGTGGGCGCGCGAGGTCGCGCACCTCGCCGGCGACCTTGACCGCGAGCGCGGCCCGGGCCAGTCCGGGACCGATCGCGGCCGCGGCGTCGCCGCCGGTGGCGGCGTCGGGAAGGTCCAGCGGGGTGCCGTCGGGAAGCTCGTACCTCATCTTCCGCTGATCCTACGCAGCTATGAAGTCACAGCAGTTGTTGACGGCGAGGCTCTCGAGCGTGTCGGCGTCCACGTGACCGGCCTGGTCGCGTGCGCGCACGACGAAACAGGCCGTCCCGACGTCGCCGGTTGCCGCTGTCGGCCATCGCGCCGGGCGCGGTGGTCCCCGTCAAAGAGGCGAAGTTCTCGCCGTCGGGCGACGCGGCAGCCGGCCGCGGCCGGTCTCAGGCCGTCGACGACGCTCGAGACGCAACGTGACCCGCGCGGGCCGCTGACGACCACCTGATCCACGCGCCGGGTCCCGGCCCTCATGCCGGTTCGCGAGGGGTTGCCGGAAGCGCAGGACAAAGCCGGTGCGGGGTCCGCCCGTCCCCGGGCGCCGCGTGACGCGCACGGAGGCCTGGGCAGCGGCGGCCGCAGGGCACAGGCCGGTGCTCACAGCGATCACGGCGAGCAACGTTCGCCGCGACGAAGGCCCTCCCTCATGCTCTCGAGGCGACTGACCCTCTCTCGCGAGGGCACGCCGCATCGGCTCCCCCGCGCCGCGCCGACGGGGTAGCGCGAGGCGTGCCGCTCGCGCTACATTTATCTTCCCCAGGACGATTAGCTCAGCTGGGAGAGCGCCGCCTCGACAAGGCGGAGGTCACTGGTTCGAGCCCAGTATCGTCCACTCC
>JALYZB010000351.1 GCA_030945945.1 Actinomycetota bacterium
GCGCCCCGGGGGCCTCGGGGCGCGCATCCTGGCGCGACGCGGTGAGGGTGGCCAAGCCGCGCTGCGCGAACGGCGGAGCCGAAGCCCGTGGCGCGCCGTCTGGATCGCCCGCCGCGCTGGTGGAGGCGCCGGCCGACCCGGAATCGGTCGACACGGCGGGAACCCCGACCATGGTCGCATGCTCGGGCGTCGCGCCGCCGACATCCTCGAGGCGAAACAGGATCACGGTGATGTTGTCGCGGCCGCCCGCGTCGTTGGCGGCCGCGATCAGCGCCTCCGCGGCCCGGTCCAGGTCAAGCTCGGCATCAAGCACCTGCACGATCGCCGCCTCGGTGATCATCGACGTCAGGCCGTCCGAGCACAGCAACACGACGTCGCCGGCGCGGCCGGCGTAGGTCCGGGTGTCCACCTTGACGACCGGGTCGACCCCGAGCGCGCGGGTGATGATCGATCGCTGGGGATGCTCAGCCGCCTGCTCCTCGGTCAGCTTGCCTCGGCGCAGGAGCTCCTCGACCAAGGTGTGATCCTGGGTCAGCCGTCCGAGCTCGCCGTGGCGATAGAGGTAGGCGCGGCTGTCGCCAACGTGCGCGACGACGAGACCCGTCGCGTCGACGTAGACGGCGGTCAAGGTCGTCCCCATGCCCGCTCGCTCCTGGGCCGTGCGCGACATCTCGTAGATGTCACGGTTGGCCTCCTGTGCGCGCCCGGCCAGGCGCTCCTCGTAGCTGCCCTGCTCGGGCAGCGCGTCGGCGAACGCCTCGACGGCGATCCGCGAAGCGACCTCGCCGGCCTGGGCGCCCCCCATCCCGTCGGCGATCACGAACAGCGGCGCGCGGGCGAACGAGCTGTCCTCGTTATCGCGGCGCTGGCGCCCGGTATCGGTTCGGGCGGCGGTGTCGGCGGCGCGCAGGGTCATCGCAGGTAGGTGAACTCCGAGTCACCGATCCGCACGCGGTCACCGTCGTGCAGCGGCTGGGGGCCGTCGAGCGGGTCCTCATTGAGATAGGTGCCGTTGGTCGAGCCGAGATCCTCGATCACGAGCACGTGGCCCTGGCGAGAGATCCGCGCATGCTGAGAGGACGCGAACGGATCCTCGAGCTTGATCTCGACGTCACCGCGGCCGAGCATCACGCCGTCGCTGAGGTCGTAGGCAACCCCGCTCTCATGCCCGGCGGCACGCTCGACCAGCAGCCGGGGCTCGAACTGCTCGACCCCCCCGAAATCGGAAACCGCGGGGTACATGCCGGTAGCATCCACCGGCGGCGGGTCCTCGCTCTGCACGACGCCGCCGCGGCCGCGGCGCAGGTCCCGCACGGCGCTCCACGCCACCCACATCAGGAACAGGTAGAGGACGATCAGGAAGCCGAACTTCAGGCCGACGGAGACGGGAGCGAGCATCGCGTTACTCCAGCTCGAAGGTCAGCTGGGTGGTGCCGAACTCGAGCTCGTCGCCAGGCTTGAGCACCTCGGTTGCGTCCAGGCGCCGGCCGTTGAGCCGTGAGCCGTTGGTCGAGCCCAGGTCGGTGACCACCCAGGAGCCACCCCGCGGGCGGATCTCGGCGTGGGCCCGTGACAGGTTGGGATCGTCAAGCATCACGTCGCATTGCCGGCTGCGGCCGATCGTCACGCCTCCGGCCCCGACCACCAGCCGCCGGCCACCGGTGACCAGCAGCGCGGTCCGCTGGCGCGAGCGGGCACGTTCCTCCAGCGGTTCGGCGACCCGTCCCGCTGTGCTGGAGACCATCGTCCGGCCCGAGGACTCCTCGGGCAGCGGTCGCGGTGCATCGACGCGAACGTCCTCAGCCTGCTCGGGATGCAGCGAACGGGTCTGGATGCCGAATTCGCCCAAGCCGAGGCGATCGTCGGTCTCGAACTCGACCACCGGCTGCGAGACCAGGGCAAGCCGCTCGCTGCGGGCGTGTTCGAGCAGGTATCCCGCCATCTCGGCGGCCAGCGCCTCCTCGTAATCGGCGAAACGCTCGCGATCGCGCGGGGACAGAAATACCCGGTATTGGTTGGGAACGTAGGTACGCGCCAGCGACTGGGACTTGTGCTCCTCCATCTCCCGGGTGAGCCTGCGGGCGATCTCCACAGGCCGGACCTCCGAGCGGAAGGCACGGCTGAATGTCCCCTCGACGAGGCCGGCGATCTTGCTCTCGATGCTCCTGAGCACACTCATGGTCAAGCCCCCTCGGGGCGGTTCATGCTACGGAAAACGCGCCCCGGCACCATTCGCTCGACGCAGCGCCGCGAGGGTGGGACGGCGGACCGCCAGCCACCGAGGTGCGAGCGCCAGTATGGCCGCTGCCGCGCCGGCGAGGACTGCTCCTGGGATCATCGGCGCTGATCCCCCGCCCCGGACGGCCACGATCACCGCCGGGGTGGCCGCGGTCAGCACCGCCGCCCAGGCGCCGGCGCGCACGAGATCGAGCGCGATCGAACGCCCCCGGACCACGAGCGGGAGGATCGCGGCAGCGGCGGCCCACACCGCCGCCGGGGCGAGCAGGCCCGTCGTCAGTGGCGTCACGAGGATCCGATCGGCGGTCCGGCCCACCGAATCGCCGACGGCAAGGGCGGGAAACGGGGTGAGGTAGAGGGTCCGGCCGGCGAACGGCGCGGCAAGCAGCAGGGCGATCCAGCCCGCCGCGGCGATTGCGGCTCGCCGCCAGGCCGTCTGAGCCAGACCGGCCAGGGCGGGCCACGCGCCCGCGAGCCCCGCGACCCCGATCAACCCCAGCGCCGGCGCGCCGACCCCCAGCGGCCACGTCGTTGGGGACAGCGGGGCCAGCACGATTCCAGCGAGCATCGCGGTCGCGGCCAGCAGAGCCGGTCCGGTGTGACCCTGGGCGATCGCGTAGGCGGTGATCGCCGTGACCATGGCCATCCAGCCCAGGCGCGGGGCGAGGAGCACCAGCGCGGCAGCGATCAGGGCGGCGGCCGGCGTGGGGACCGGTGCTGGGGTGAGCAGGTGCCCGGCCAGCCAGGCGCCGGTGGCCGCCGCCG
>JALYZB010000374.1 GCA_030945945.1 Actinomycetota bacterium
GCACGTCCCCCGCCGCGCGCAGGAGCTCTCGCTCCGCGTCGAGCAGGCATCCCGTCAGCTCATGACCCAGTCGGGACGGGCGCCCACGGTGCCTGAGCTCGCCCAGTACCTCGAGCTCGACATCGAGGCGGTGATCGAGGGTCTGGAAGCCGGTGGCGCGCACCACGCGACGTCGCTCGACGCGCCCGCGGGCCGTGCGGCGGACGGGGACCAGTCCGAGCCCCTGGCCGAGACGATCGGCGATGACGACGAACGGCTCCGGCTGGCCGAGACGCGCATCGCGCTGGGCACGGCGATCCGGCGGCTTCCGTCCCAGGAGCGCGAGGCGCTCAGCTTGCGGGTCAACGACGAGTTGCTTCAGGTCGAGATCGCCGACCGCCTCGGCTGCTCGCAGATGCAGGTGTCACGCCTGCTGCGCCGGGCCGCCGGTCGCCTGCGTGACGACGGGGCGATCTCGTCCTGATGGCCGGGGTACCGTGAAGGGTAAACAAATCTTCAGGAGCCCGCCATGACCAGCACCCTGCACGCCCTCGCCGAACACGGCCAGAGCCCGTGGATCGATTATCTCTCGCGCCACTTCGTGCGTGACGGCGACCTGGCCGGGCTCGTCGAGCAGGGTGTGGCGGGGGTGACCTCGAACCCGACGATCTTCCAGGGGGCGATCGCCGACGGCGATGCCTACGACGAGCAGCTGAAGGCGCTGCTGGCCTCGGAGGACGATCCCAAGGAGGTCTTCCTCGCCCTGGCTCGCGAGGACATCCGTGGTGCCTGTGACCTGCTGCGCGGCGTGTTCGATCGCGGCGACAGCAGCCGTGACGGCTGGGTGTCGCTCGAGGTCGATCCCAACCTCGCCCACGACGCGCCGGGCACCGCGGCCGAGGCCAAGCGGATCGCTGCCCTGGTCGACCGTCCCAACCTGTTCGTGAAGATCCCCGGCACCGAGGCCGGGCTGACCGCGATCGAGGAGACGATTGCCGCGGGCATTCCGGTCAACGTCACGCTGCTCTTCTCGCTCGAGCGTCATCGTGCCGCGGCTCGCGCCTACGTGGCCGGCCTGCGGCGGCTGTACGAGACCGGGGGCGACCTCTCGACGGTGGCCTCCGTGGCGTCGTTCTTCGTCTCACGGGTCGACACCGAGGCCGACCGGCGCCTGGACGAGATCGGCGGCCACGACGAGCTCAAGGGCAAGCTCGCGGTCGCCAACGCCAAGCTCGCCTACCAGAGCTACAAGGAGCTGTTCAGCGGCCCGGAGTGGGACGAGCTCGCCGCCGACGGCGCGTCCCCGCAGCGGTGCCTGTGGGCGTCGACGTCGGTCAAGAACCCCAACTACCCTGACCTGCTCTACGTCGAGTCGCTGATCGGACCGGCCACCGTCAACACGATGCCGCGCGAGACCGTCGAGGCGCTGCTTGATCACGGGCAGGTGACCGATACGTTGGAGACGGGCATCGACCAGGCCCGAGCGACCTTCGCGCGTCTCGCCGACGCCGGCATCGATTATGACGACCTCGTGGCCGTGCTCGAGCGCGAGGGCGTGCAGAAGTTCGCTGACTCCTTCCGCGAGCTGATCGAGGGCGTCGCGGGTAAGCGCGAGCAGTTCACGACCGCATGAGCGCGCCGACCGCACCGGTCACCGCCGCGCGCCCGGGAGACGGGTCGGGGTGAGCCGCGGGGGCCCGGGGTTGAGGGGCGGCAGAACGGGTAAAAGGGGCGCGATGTTGCGCCCTCTCCGGTTCCCCCCGATCGTCCGCCAAGCTCTCGGAGACCCGCTCGGTCTCAGCCGGGCGGCACGGTCGCGCCACACCGAGGGTCTGCAGGCGCGCACCGAGACAGCGGATCGCGTGGCCCGCTCGATCTGCCCCTACTGCGCGGTGGGCTGCGGCCAGCGCGTCTACGTCAAGGACGAGAAGGTCGTCCACATCGAGGGCGACCCAGACTCGCCGATCTCCCGTGGCCGGCTGTGTCCCAAGGGCTCGGCCTCCGAGCAGCTGGTCAACGCTCCGGGACGTGAGACGAGGGTTCGCTACCGGCCGCCGGGCGCGACCGAGTGGGAGGATCTGTCGCTGCCGCAAGCGACCGAGATGATCGCGCAGCGGCTGCTGCGCACCCGCGCCGAGACCTGGGAGGACGAGGACGGTGAGGGCAAGCCGCTGAAGCGAACGCTCGGCCTGCACTTCCTGGGCGGCGCGACCCTGGACAGCGAGGAGAACTATCTGATCAAAAAGTTCTTCACCTCGGCGGGAGCGGTCTCGGTCGAGAACCAGGCCCGGATATGACACAGCTCGACCGTTCCCGGTCTGGGGACATCGTTCGGGCGCGGCGGTGCCACCAGCTTCCTTCAGGACCTGCAGCACTCTGACTGCATCCTGATCATGGGCTCCAACATGGCCGAGCAGCATCCGGTCGGCTTCCAGTGGGTGATGGAGGCCAAGGAACGCGGAGCCAAGGTGATCCACGTCGACCCCCGGTTCACGCGCACGAGTGCGGTGGCCGATCGTCACGTCCCGATCCGCCCAGGCTCGGACATCGCCTTCGTCGGCGGCCTGATCAACTACATTTTCGAGCACGACGCCTGGTTTCGCGAGTACGTCCAGCACTACACCAACGCCCCGGCGATCATCCGCGAGGACTTCGTCGACACTGAGGACGGGGACGGCTTCTTCTCCGGCTGGAACTCCGTGGACGGCAGCTACGACACGACGAGCTGGGGCTATGAGGAGACCGAGTCCGGCGGTCCGGCGGGAACCCGCCCCGAGCGCGCGGACATCTCCGGCGAGCAGTCCCAGGGTGGCCACGCCATCGAGCTTGACCGGGGCGAGCCGCCGCACACGGACCCGACGATGGAGCACGAGCGGTCGGTGCTGCAGATCACCCGCCGGCACTTCGCCCGGTACACGCCCGAACTCGTCTCCGACACCTGCGGCTGCACGGTGGACGAGTTCCTCGCCGTCGCTGAGGCGCTGTGCGCCAACTCCGGCCGCGAGCGCACGTCGGCGCTCGTCTACGCGGTCGGCTGGACCCAGCACACGGTCGGGGTCCAGAACATCCGGGCGGGCTCGATCCTGCAGATGCTGTTGGGCAACATGGGCCGCCCCGGCGGCGGAATCCTTGCCCTGCGCGGCCACGCCAACATCCAGGGCTCGACCGACATCCCCACCCTGTACAACATCCTGCCCGGCTACATCCCGATGCCCCATCCTCAGACCCACCCTGACCTGGATGCGTTCGTGGAGCAGAGCGGGCCGCCGACGGGCGCGTGGGGAGGTCTGCGCCGCTACGTCGTATCGATGCTCAAGGCGTGGTGGGGTGACGCCGCAACCGCCGACAACGAGTTCTGCTTTGACCATCTGCCCCGTATCAACGGGGACCATTCCCACTACGCGATGATGATGAAGATGCTCGACGGCGACGTCCAGGGCATGTTCTGTGTTGGGCAGAACCCGGCGGTGGGCTCGGCCAACTCCAAGCTGATGCGGCTCGCGCTGGCCAAGCTTGACTGGCTGGTGGTCCGCGACATGCAGATGATCGAGTCCGCCGAGTTCTGGCGGGATTCGCCCGAGCACGAGTCCGGCGAGGTCCAGGCACAGGACATCGACACCGAGGTCTTCTTCCTGCCCGCCGCCGCTCACACCGAGAAGGAGGGCTGCTTCACCAACACCCAGCGGCTGCTGCAGTGGCGCGAGAAGGCCTGCGAGCCGCCGGGCGACGCGCGCTCGGAACTGCATTGGATCTACCACCTCGGGCGCCTCGTGCGCGAGAAGCTGGCCGGCTCGGAGGATCCCCGCGACCGGCCGATTCTCGACCTCACCTGGGACTATCCGGTCAGCGGCCCCAACGACGAGCCCGATACTGCCGCGGTGCTGCGCGAGATCGGCGGCTACGACGCCGACGGTCGCGGGCTGACCAGCTATGACGCCCTGACCGACGACGGGACGACGCCCTGCGGGTCGTGGATCCACGCCGGCATCTACGCCGGCGGGGTCAACCAGGCGGCCCGTCGCCGTCCCGGCGCTGAGCAGAACTGGATCGCCCCGGAGTGGGGGTGGGCGTGGCCGAAGAACATCCGCACGCTGTACAACCGCGCCTCGGCCGATCCGCAGGGCCGTCCGTGGTCTGAGCGCAAGCGTTACCTGTGGTGGGACGCCGGCGAGGGTCGCTGGACGGGGGTCGGCGACGCGCCGGACTTCCCCGCCGACAAGGATCCCGCCTACCGCCCGCCCAGCGGCGCCCGCGGACTGGACGCGATCCGGGGCGACACGCCGTTCATGCTCGAGCCCGACGGCCGGGCGTGGATGTACGTGCCCGCGGGACTGGTCGACGGCCCGCTGCCGGTCCACTACGAGCCCCACGAGGGACTCGTGCGCAACCCGCTCGGCCGCCAGCAGAGCAATCCGACCCGCCAGCAGTTCCCGCGACCGGCCAACCTCTATAACCCGACCGCCACCGACGAGCGCGTCTTCCCGTACGCGCTGAGCACCTACCGGCTGACCGAGCATCACACCGCGGGTGGCATGTCCCGGGGGCTGCCGTTCCTGGCCGAACTGCAGCCTGAGTTCTTCTGCGAGGTGTCGCCCGCACTGGCCGCAGAGCGCGGGTTGGAGCACGCCGGTTGGGCGACAATCGTCACCGCGCGGTCCGCCGTCGAGGCTCGGGTGATGGTCACCGACCGGATCCGTCCGCTGCGCATCCAGGGCCGGGACCTTCACCTCGTCGGCGCCCCGTACCACTGGGGCGGCGCCGGTCTGGCGACAGGCGATTCGGCCAACGACCTGCTGCCGATCGTGCTTGACGCCAACGTGCACATCAACGAGTACAAGGTCACGACCTGCGACATCCGTGCCGGCCGCCGGCCGCGCGGCCCCGAGCGCCTGGCGCTCGTGGAGGACTATCGCCGGCGCGCCGGGGTCGACCAGTGAAACTCGACGTCCAGACCTGGCCCGCGGCGTACGCGGCCGAGGCCAAGCCCCGCAAGGGCTTCTTCACCGACACGTCGCTGTGCATCGGCTGCAAGGCATGCGAGGTGGCGTGCAAGGAGTGGAACCACGTTCCCGCCGAGCAGCACGGCTTCAGCGGCAAGTCCTACGACAACTCACTCGCGCTCGGCGCCGACCGCTGGCGCCATGTGGCCTTCATCGAGCAGCGGATCCCAGCCGGGATCGACGAGGGCACGACGCTGGTCGAGGCCGCCGCACGCGCCGAGGCGATCGGGGCCGGGACCCCGGTCACCGCGCGGGACGGCATGCGTTGGTTGATGGCGTCCGACGTCTGCAAGCACTGCACGCACGCCGCCTGCCTGGAGGTGTGCCCGACCGGGGCGCTGTTCCGCACCGAGTTCGGGACGGTGGTTGTGCAGGAGGACGTCTGCAACGGTTGCGGTTACTGCATCCCCGCCTGCCCGTTCGGGGTTATCGAACGTCGCGAAGACGATGGCCGGGCCTTCAAGTGCACGCTCTGTTATGACCGCCTCAAGGTCGACCACACGCCGGCCTGCGCACAGGCCTGTCCGACCGAGTCGATCCAGTTCGGCGATCTCGAGGAGATGCGCGAGCGTGCCGATCATCGGGTCGCGCAGTTGCGCGAGCGTGGCGAGGACACGGCCCAGCTCTACCTGAGTGACCCCGGCGACGGCATCGGTGGCGGTGGCTCGATCTTCCTGCTGCTCGACGAGCCCGAGGTCTACGGCCTGCCGCCCGATCCGGTCGATCCCGTTCGCAGCGTCGGCGAGACCTGGCGGGCCAGTCTGCTGGCTGCCGCCGGGCTGGCGGTGGCAATCGCCGGGGCGGCGTGGGGAGGAGGCCGGCGATGAGCGCGGCACCTGCCACGGCCCCGGTGCCGCCTGCGGCCGCGGGGGTGAGCTACCACGGACAGCCGATCCTCAAGGCGCCGGTCTGGACATGGGAGATCCCGACCTACTTCTTCTTCGGCGGCATGGCCGGCGGATCGGTCGGGCTGGCCTACGCCGCGCACCTGTGCGGGGATGTGCTCGCCGCCCGGCGGGCCTGGCTGACCGCGCTCGCCGGCTTGTCAATCAGCCCGGCGTTGCTGGTCTCCGATCTCGGCCGCCCCTCGCGCTTTCTCAACATGTTGCGGATGTTCAAGGTCACGTCGCCGATGAGTGTGGGGACTTGGGCGGTGTCGGCCACCGCCGCCGCCACCGGACTGGCCGGGCTGGACGCCGTCGGCCTGTCGCCGCCGGGGCCGATCTCCCGCACCGCGGTCAGTCGGGCGGCGGTGTTGGCCCGCCCCGCGGCCGCGCTCGGAGGGCTGTCGCTGGCCACCTACACGGCGGCGCTGCTGGTCAACACCGCGGTGCCGGTCTGGCACGAGGCG
>JALYZB010000058.1 GCA_030945945.1 Actinomycetota bacterium
CGCGCCTCGCGCAGCGTGCTCGGCACGCGCGGCTTGTCGTCGGCCAGGTACGCGTTGCCGCTGTAGGCGGGCTCGAGCTCGAGCCCCGCCTCCACCCCGTGCAGGCCCGCGGCGATCATCGCGCTCAACGCGAGGTAGGGGTTGAGGTCCGAGCCGCCGGCGCGGTTCTCGAACCGCAGTCCCGCACCGTGGCCAATGACCCGCAGCGCGCAGGTCCGGTTGTCGGTGGCCCAGGCGACGGCGGTGGGGGCAAAGGAGCCGGCCACGTAGCGCTTGTAGGAGTTGATGTTCGGCGCCGAGAACAGCGTCAGCTCGCGCAGGCACGCCAGTTGGCCGGCGAGGAAGGACTCAAACAGCCCGCGGTCGCGGGCAAACAGCGGGGTGGGCGGGTCCGTGTCCTCAGCGAGGGAGAAGTGGATGTGACACGAACTGCCCTCACGCTGGTCGAACTTGGCCATGAAGCTGATCGCCACGCCCTCCTGGGCGGCGATCTCCTTGGCTCCGTTCTTATAGATCACGTGGTCGTCGGCGCTGCGCAGGGCGTCGGCGTAGCGGAAGTTGATCTCGTGCTGGCCGAGGTTGCACTCGCCCTTGGAGTTCTCCACTGCCATCCCGGCCTGCTCCATCTCGGTACGGATGCGCCGGATCAGGGGCTCGATCCGTGCGGTGCCCAGCAGCGAGTAATCGACGTTGTAGAGGTTGGCCGGCTCGAGATCCCGGTAGCCCTTGTGCCAGGCCGACTCATAGCTCTCGCGGAAGACGAGGAACTCGAGCTCGGTGGCGGCGTTGGTCGACCAGCCGTGCTGGGCGAGACGATCGAGCTGGTGGCACAGGATCTGCCGCGGCGAGGCGACGACGGGGGAGCCGTCCTCCCACTCCAAATCGCAGAGCACCAGGGCGGTGCCCGGCAGCCAGGGAAGCAGCCGCAGCGTGGCCAGATCGGGGCGCAGCGAGAAGTCCCCGTAGCCACGCTCCCACGAGGACATCGCGTAGCCCGCGACGGTGTTCATCTCGACGTCGACGGCCAGCAGGTAGTTGCATCCCTCGGCACCGTGCTCGACGACCTCGTCGACGAAGTGCCGGGCGGTCAGCCGCTTGCCCTGCAGCCGGCCCTGCATATCGGTCAGGCCGAGCAGCACGGTGTCGATCTCACCCGCGTCGACCCGCGTCCGGAGCTCGTCCAGGTTCATCGCCGGGGCCCTGCGGATCGCCGCACGGGCCGAAGGTATAGGACGTGAGCCTTTCGCGCCAGCGCCGCGCTCGTGATCGGGTGTGACAAGGCCAGGTGTTCCAGGTAGGATCGTCTCCACGTGACGTGGGGATTTCTCTGGCTCATGCTGGCGCTCAAGCTGCCGCTCGCGGCGCTGATCTACATCGTGTGGTGGGCGATCAAGGCCGAGCCCGAGCCACCTGAGACCAGCGACGAGGACGGTGGCATAAAGCACCGTCCGCCGCACCCGCGCCAGCCGTTCCCGCGCCGGCCCCGCCGGGGCCCGCACGGCGATCCCGCACCGGGTCCACCTGCGCGCGTGCGCACCGTCAGGGCGCGCGCCCGAACCCTCGGACACTGAGACGCGAGACCCTGAGCGCGCAGACCGCCGCGCCGCGGGTGACCGGCCGCGCTGGCAGACTTGCCGCGGATGAGTGACGCCCCCGCCTCGGTTCTGTCTGACGCGACGATCGTCGCCCTGGTTGGCGCAGGCCGGATCCGCATCGATCCGTGGGACGCGAGGCTCGTGCAGCCTGCCAGCGTCGACCTGCGGCTCGGGGACTCGTTTCGGGTCTTTCACAACCATCGCGTGCCGGCGATCGATCTGCGCGATCCGCCCGAGAACCTCACCGAGGAGGTCATCGTCCCCGCAGGCGAATCGTTCGTGATCCACCCCGGGGAATTCTGCCTGGGCCGGACGCTTGAGTGGGTCGAGCTGCCCGACGACATCGTCGCGCGGATCGAGGGCAAGTCGTCGCTGGGCCGTCTCGGGCTGATCGTCCACGCCACCGCCGGGTTCTGCGATCCGGG
>JALYZB010000063.1 GCA_030945945.1 Actinomycetota bacterium
CGCTTCAAGGAGACACGACGCTTCGATAAGGCCGTGCAGAAGGTCCTCGGCGGCAAGCCCGACATCGTCTTCGAGCACGTCGGGATGGCCACCTTCCCCACCTCGGTGTTCTGCGTCAAGCCGTTCGGGAAGGTCGTCATCTGCGGGGCGACCTCGGGCTACCAGCTCGACTTCGACGTCCGCTACCTGTGGATGCGCCAGAAGGAGATCCTCGGGTCGCACTTTGCCAACGCGTGGGAGGCCAACCAGGCCAACGCGCTGATCGAGGAGTCGAAGATCCGACCCGTGCTGTGGAAGACGATGCCGTTCGAGGGCGTCGCGCAGGCCCACCAGCTGCTGCGCGACAACCAGCATCTGGGCAAGATCGCGATCCTCGTCGGCGCGTCCGCCGAAGGCCAGGGCACAACCGGTGCCGGACCCGGTGCCATCCGCGCCGAGGTAGGAGCGTAGACATGTCTGATCTCATTACGGTGTCCTGGTACGCGACCGTGCTGCGACAGGACTACTTCGCCGCCGAGGTGGCGCGGGTCGCGCCGCTGGCCCTGCGCTACGGCGCCACGGAGTACCGGGTCCATATCAACGACGAGGACCGCTACAAGATTCTCCAGATGAGCTGGTTCGCCAACCACTCCGACTGGTACCGATACTGGGAGGGACCCGAGATGATCGAGTTCCGCGCCCGAAACATGGGCAAGTATCAGGTCCCGATCGGCTACGCATGGGCCGAGGAGATCGCCGCCGGCGCGCTCGGCCCCCAGGTCGGAATCCCCGAGCCCGAGCCGACGGCGCCCGAGCCCGAGCCTCAGACCGCCGTCTAAAAGCGGGCCGGGGCGGGCGGCGGTCACCCGCACCGGGCGCGCAGCGCGAGCTCCAACCAGAAGCGCTGATCGGGGTCATCCAGCGCATCCCCGAATAACTCGCGCAGCCGTCCGACCCGGTATCGGGCGGTCTGCGGGTGGATGTCCAGTCGCGCGGCGACCTGTCCCAGCCGTCCCTGCTCGGCCAGCCAGACCCGCAGGGTCTTGGTCAGCCGGACGCGGGAGCCGGCGGTCAGTCCGTCCAGCGGTCTCAGGCGGTCGGACGCCAACTCGGCAGCCAGGCGTCGGTCTGAGCGCAGCAACAGCTCCCCGGCACGCTCGCGCGCTCGCACAAAACCGGGGCGCCCTCCCAGGCGCTCGCGCTCGAGCTCCAGGGCGGCGCGTGCTCTGGCCAGGCTGATCCGGGCCTGAGTCCAGTCCACGGTCGTGCCCAGAGCCGCCTGAGCGCCGGCGACGGTCACGGCGCGCTCGATCACGGCCGAGCGCCCGGGCCCGTCCGGATCCTCGACCACCGCACACGTCAGCTCGCCGATTGCCTCGTGGATCGATCCCGGGGGCAGGCGGGAGGCCGCCGCTGTGCGTTGCGCCCCGGCGATCGCCAGCACCGCCAGGGTGCGCGGCAACGGCCACCCGGCCTCGGCGGCCGCCACCTCGACGGCGGCGGGCTCGGGCGCGGGGTCGCGCACGAGCATGCGGACCAGGCGCCGGCGCCGCAGCTCGGCCTCACTGGCGGCCGCCGACTGCTCGAGCGCGTAGCCGGCCGCCGACTCGGCCGAGAGCACATCGATGTATGCGAAGATCGACTCCGCGAGCTCGTACAGCACGGCGGGCTCGAGCCCGGCGTCCACGCCGGCGGCGGCAAAGCGCCGCCAGGCGACCCGCGCGCCAACCCGGTAGGCGCTCATCAGCGACTCGAGGCTGCGTCCGGCTCGCATCTCCCCTCGGCCCAAGGCCGAATACACGTCCGGGCGAACGACCTGGCCGCCCGCGCGCACCTCGGCGAGAAAGTGACGCAGCGCCGCCTGCACCCCATCCCGTATGCCCTCTCCGAGCGGACCCTCGAGCGGTCGCGCGTAGGCCGGAACCGTGGCGACCGCTCCGATCATCTCGTCGGTGATGCTGCGAAGGTGCGGTCGCAGCATGGAAGCGATCTCCGGCGGCAGCTCGTGCCACGGCTGGTCAGCCATCTTTCATGTCTCGTCTACAAGTTTGCCGCCTGAAGTCGTGCATTGCAACGGAGCTTTTTGACGCTTGAGTGGGTAAGCTCATAGGACCAATGAGCCGAACCCACAAGATCGTCAATCTCATCGGCGTCCCGGCGCCGCTCGTCGGCCTCGTCGTCGCCGTCATCCTGCTGTGGAACCGCGCGATCGGCCCGCTGGAGCTCAGCCTGCTGATCGGCTTCTACGTGCTCACTGCGATCGGGATCACGATGGGCTATCACCGGATGTTCACCCATCGCGCGTTCGAGTCCTCACGCGCGTTTCGCGCCGTCGTGGCCGTGATGGGCTCGATGGCCGTCCAGGGCTCGGTCATCACCTGGGTCGCCGACCACCGCAAGCATCATGCCTTCACCGATCAGGATGGCGACCCGCATTCGCCCCATCTCGCCGGTCCCGGTTTCGCCGGCGCCGTCAAGGGCCTATGGCACGCCCACGTCGGCTGGCTGTTTGAGAGCGTCGGGACCGCCGAGCGCGAGCGCTTCGCCCCGGACCTCGTCAAGGACCAGGCGCTACGCGCGGTCGACAAGCTCTTCTGGTTGTGGGTCATCCTCGGGATGGCGATTCCGTTCACGCTGGGCTGGATCGTCGGCGGCGGCATCGGCACCGCACTCACCGCCCTGCTGTGGGGCGGCTTCGTGCGCATCTTCCTGCTGCATCACGTGACCTGGTCGATCAACTCCGTCTGCCACTTCTTCGGGCGCAAGCGTTTCGACGTCGCGGACGAGTCGCGCAACGTGTTCTGGCTCGCGCCCCTGTCGATGGGCGAGGCCTGGCACCACAACCATCACGCCTTCCCCACCTCGGCCTTCCACGGGCTGAAGTTCTGGGAGCGGATGGCCGACCCGACCGGTCTGCTCATCTCGCTGCTCGAGAAGCTCGGCCTGGTCTGGAACGTCGTCCGGGTCAGCCCCGACCGGCAAGCCGCCAAGCTGATCATCCCCGCGCGCGACGTTTCACGCGTTTCCACCCCCGCGGGCTGAACGAGGTCCGCACAGCCCCTCGAGGCTGAGCGCACCCTCGAGAGCGGTCGCTACCCGCGTTCAGCCGTTCTCGAGCGGGGCCAGGGTGAGCCCGGCGTCGTCCAGGCGCAGCCAGTAGTACTCGGCGTCCTCGCGCGGCCCGCTCCAGACCAGCGCGCTGCCCTTGTTGTGGACGCGGTCGGCGATCCGGTACCCATCGGCGAGCGAGACTCCGGGAACCACGGAGGCGAGCGTCTCGGCCACGTGATCGAAGGTGTTGTGGTCGTCGTTGAGCACGAGCACGCGCCAGAACCCCCCGGTCCCGCTGCCCGGCTCGCGAACGCGCGGCAGTTGCACGGTCGACACTGGCGATCAGAATAGCGCCGCGGGAGCGTCAGGCGCGCTTGGCCCAGTAGCGCTCATAGCCGGCGTAGAGCTGCTGCACCGGAGCCGCCTGCTCATAGGTCTGCGCCTGCTCGAGACTGGCGTCGCGCAGGATCTCGGCCTGGACGGAGGCGGTGAACCGGTCGCGGTCGCCCTCTCGCGCCAGCGCCGACCATGCGTCCAGCCGCGCCTCGAGCTCATCCAGCTGTCTGGTCACATCGGTGCTGTCTCCGAAATGGGTCATCGCCAGCCGGGCCGGCGACCAGGAACGGATTACCGCGATTGAACGCTGCCAGGCCTCGACATCGATGTCCGGCGGCGGGGTCGGCGGCACGACGATCGAGTCCGGAGTGATCCGCACCCCGCCCACGTCACCGACAAACGCCGTATCACCGTGACGGTAGGACACGTGGTGAGAGGCGTGACCCGGGGTGTAGGCGACCTCGAAGGCGTCCTCGAACAGTGTCTCGCCCCCGACCAGCCTGTGCAGCCGGTCCTCGGGCACCGGGCGCATCTCGCCCCAGAGCCGGTCCATGTCATCCCCATAGAGCCGCGTCGCGGACTCGACCAGGCGGGAGGGATCGATCATGTGGCGAGCGCCCCGCTCGTGCACGTAGACCTGCACCTCGGGCCAGCGCTCGGTCAGGGTGCCGGCCGAACCGGCGTGGTCGAGGTGAATATGGGTGAGCAGGATCGCGCGCGGCGGGGTCTCTCCGATCGCCGCCAGCAGCGTGTCCAGGGTCGAACTCGGCCCGGGATCGATGATCACGTCGTCGACCTGCCAGCAGCCGATCACGCGCGCGCGCCCGAGGTGCATGAGGTCGATCACGCGCACGGCGAGGGTCCGCGGAGGCGGGTCAGGGCGTGTCGGGCCGCCGTTGGGCGGCCTCAGACGCTGGCGGGATCGCGGCGCGGGTCCCGCGCACCTGGGGTTCGGAGGACTCGCCGGGGTCCGCATCCTCGGCGGCGAGCTCGTCGGGTTCGGGCTGCAGCGGGTCGTAGCGAACCGTGGCCTCGACGTCCTCATAGACCCGGGTCTCGTCCTCGGGTGCCGGCTCGGGTTCCCCATGGCCGGCGAGCTCGTCGTGCTCCTCGTGCTCATCGGGGTCGTCAACGTCGAGGTGGGTCTGGGTCGTCAGCTCGTGGCGATTCTCGAGCTCGTCCTGGCGCTCGAGCTCAGGCTCAGGCTCGAGCTTAGGCTCAAGCTCATCCTCAGGTTGACGATCGTCGTAGAGCTCAGGCGCCGCCGGCTCGACCTCGGGAAAGCGATCGGCGGCGGTGTCAGCGACCGACAGCAGTTGTCGGGCGAGATCGCGAGCGTCGTCGACGATCCGGCCGCGTTCGATCCAGATCCGGTCGGTGTCGGCATCGAGGTCGCGGACCCGCTGCTCGGCGGCGACCACGTGCTCGGCGGCCTCGTCGCGTGCCTGCTGCAGGCGGTCCTCGGCCTCGCCGCGCGATTGCGCGGTGATCTGCTCGGCGGTCTCATGGGCGCGCTGAAGGATCCCGGAGATCTGCTCGCCGACTCGCTCCAGGGCACGCCGGACCGCCGCCTCGGGCGAGCGGGTCGCCTGCAGCTCGGCCACCAGCTGGCTCACCCGCTGCACGTAGGCGTCGACCGCGAGGCGGTCATAGCCGCGCAGCGCGCCGGGGAAGTCAGCCTGGACCGCGGCGACCGGGTCGTCGGGCAGGGTTTCGAGCGGCGCGGTGATCTCCTGGAGGATCGCGTGCTCGCTCGCGGCTGAACTCTGATCAGGCATGGGCGATCACGGCCACTTTACAATGGCGCCATGCCCGAGACGCCCCCGCCGCGGCTGCCGGACCGCGATCGCCCGTGGATGATGCGCACGTACGCCGGTCATTCCGACCCCAAACGGTCCAACGAGCTGTATCGGCGTAACCTCGAGAAGGGCCAGACCGGCCTGTCGGTCGCCTTTGACCTGCCCACCCAGACCGGTTATGACCCCGATCACGAGCTGGCGCGGGGCGAGGTCGGCAAGGTCGGCGTGTCGATCGCCGACGTCGGCGACATGCGGACGCTGCTGCAGGGCATCCCGCTGGACGAGATGAACACGTCGATGACGATCAACGCCACCGCCGCCTGGCTGCTGGCGCTGTACATCGTCGCCGCTGAGGATCAGAGCGTCCCCGCCGAGAAGCTGCAGGGTACGACCCAGAACGACATTCTCAAGGAGTACCTGAGCCGGGGCACCTACTCCTTCCCGCC
>JALYZB010000437.1 GCA_030945945.1 Actinomycetota bacterium
TTCTACATCGGCGTGCACCAGGCCTCGATCAACCCGATCGCCGTGGGCGGTGGCGATGCCTACCTGACCACCGAGGTGCCGGCCTCCCAACGCGAGAAGCTCGCACCGCTCACGCCGGACGCGACGGCGACGGTGATGGCCGATGTCGAGCACCCGCCGCCGTGGGGCTGGCGGGTAGCGAGCTACTTCCTGACCAAGGGAGTGGCCGCCGGAGCGATGATGCTCGCCGTGCTGCTGTTGGTCATCGGCGCGCACGGCTCAGCGCTGGCTGATGTCGTGCCGGGCGTCCTGGCCCTGGCCGGGATCGCCTTGACGGGCATCTTTCTCGTTTGGGATCTCAAGCAGCCACGGCGCTTCTATTTCCTGTTTACGCGCCCGCAATGGCGCTCCTGGCTGGCGATCGGCGCCCAGTTCATCAACGCCTCAGCCCTGATTGCGCTCGTGTTCACGGTGGCCTCGATCTTCGGGCTGCACGGCCTGCGCGACGCGCTGCGCTGGGCGATGGTCCCGGCCGGGGTGATGCTCGCCGGTTACACGGCGTTTCTGTTCAACCAATGCGAAGGCCGCGACCTCTGGCAGAGCCCGATGCTGTTCGCGCACACGATCGTCAATGCGCTGCTCGCCGGCGCGGCGAGCCTCGGGCTACTCGCCCTGTTCGTTCACGCTCCTGGACCCGATACACAGGCGCTCGGTTGGACACTCGCGCTCGGCGCCACGGCCAGCGCTGCCCTGATCGCCTTGGACCTGGCTGGCAGCCACCCGACCCAGCAGGCCGAACGCGCCGCCCTGAACCTGTGGCGTGACCTGTACGCCAAGCGGTTCTGGGTCGGGGGCATCCTGATCGGGCTGGCCCTCCCCGCCCTGCTCGCCGCGGTGTTCCTGGTGACCGGCGGGACCGCCTGGTTGGCGATCGCCGGCGTGCTGGCGATGACCGGCCTGTGGTTCTACGAGGACGCGTGGGTCCGGGCCGGCCAGAGCGTCCCCCTGAGCTAAAGGAGCACGACATGTCCGGCGGCATCAATCGAAAGGGCGCGCGACGCCCGACCACCTACGGACCCAAGGACGCGGAGCTGAAGGCATATCCGCCGATCGAGCAGTGGGACTCGTTCACCGAGTTCGACCCGGCGGCGTGGCCGCGCAAGGTCCCGCGCGAATACATGATCATTCCCACCGTCTGCTTTAACTGCGAGTCCGCCTGCGGACTGACCGCCTACGTCGACAAGCAGACGCTGGAGATCCGCAAGCTCGAGGGCAACCCCCATCACCCGGGGTCACGCGGGCGCAACTGCGCTAAGGGACCGGCGACGATCAACCAGATCAACGACCCCGAACGGATCCTCTACCCGCAACGACGCAAGGGCGCCCGCGGCGGCGGGGAATGGGAGCGCGTGAGCTGGGATCACGTGCTGGACACGTTCGCCGAGAAGATGCACGACGCGTTCGCCGCCAATCGCCCCAACGACGTCATGTACTTCGTGGGACGACCCGGGGAGGACGGCTTCGCGGACCGCTTCCTGGAGACCTGGGGCTGTGACGGACACAACTCGCACACCAACGTCTGCTCCTCCGGCGGCCGGGCCGGCTACGGGTTCTGGTCCGGCACCGACCGGCCGTCACCGGACTACGCCCACGCGAAGTTCACGCTGCTGATCTCCGCGCACCTTGAGTCCGGGCATTATTTCAACCCCCACGCGCAGCGGATCATCGAGGGTAAGCACCGAGGCGCGAAGATCGCCGTTGTTGACCCGCGCTTGTCCAACACGGCCTCGATGGCCGACTACTGGCTGCCGACCTGGCCCGGGACCGAGGGAGCGCTGCTGCTGGCGATCGCCAAGGTGCTGCTCGACGAGGACCTGTATGACCACGAGTTCGTGCGCAACTGGGTCAACTGGCGCACCTACCTCGAGCACCGCGCCCCCGGCACCGAGGCGACGTTTGCGAACTTCATCCTCGAGCTGCGCGGCGAGTATGAGCAGTACACGCCCGAGTTCGCCGAGTCAGAGACGGGCGTGCCGGCGGCGACGGTCGTGCAGGTCGCCCATGAGATCGCCGCGGCGGCGCCGGCGTTTTGCTCGCACATCTGGCGCGCTGCGGCGGCAGGCAATCTCCACGGCTGGCAGATCACCCGCAGCCTCTGGCTGCTCAACGTGCTGACCGGCTCGGTCGGCACCAAGGGCGGCGTATCCCCCAACACTTGGAACAAGTTCATCCCCGCCCCGTGGCGCAAGCCGACGGCCAACCTGCAGTGGAACGAGCTCAACTGGCCGCGTGAGTATCCGCTTGCGCACAACGAGATGAGCATCCTCTACCCGCACTACCTGCTCGAGGGGCGCGGCCATCAGCCGCTGCTCTTCACCCGTGTGCTGAACCCGATCTGGACCTACCCCGACGGCTACTCGTGGCTGCGGGCATTGCGGGACGAGAGTCGCGTCGAGCTGCACGCGGCGCTGACCCCAACGTGGTCTGAGACGGCGTGGTGGGCAGACTACGTCCTGCCGATGGGTCACAGCCCCGAGCGCCACGACACCCACTCCTATGAGACCCACGCCGGCCGCTGGCTAGGGTTCCGCCAGCCTGTTCGCCGCGTCGCCATGGAGAAGCTCGGACACCCTGTCGAGTTCACCTTCGAGGCCAATCCGGGCGAGGTGTGGGAGGAGGGCGAGTTCTGGATCGAGGTGTCCTGGCGCGCTGACCCCGACGGGTCGCTCGGCATCCGCCAGTACTACGAGTCGCCCTACCGCCCGGGCGAAAAGATCCGCCTGGAAGAGTACTACCGCTGGATGTTTGAGAACTCCGTTCCCGGGCTGCCCGAGAAGGCCGCCGCGGCGGGTCTGCAGCCGCTGGCCTACATGCGCAAGTACGGGTGCGTTGAGATCTCGGCCCCCGGTAGCGAGTACGGACAACATGAGACCCCGGTGACCGACACCGCCGACACCGACGTCCACGGCGTCGAGCAGACGATGACCAAGCGCAGCTTCGATCCGGGCCACCTGCCGCTCACCGGGCGGCCCGACACGATCGCGACCGTTGTGGATGGTGTCGCGTGCCGCGGGTTTAACAGCCCGTCGCGAAAGCTCGAGCTGTACTCAGAGACGCTGGCGGACTGGGGCTGGCCGGAGTTCGCG